>JAKAVX010000399.1 GCA_021827465.1 Deltaproteobacteria bacterium
GGGCTCGCCTGCATCAGGCCCCATCCTGTCGTAAGCGCGCGCTTGCGGAAGACCTCGGTATGGCGCGCCTCGTCCATCGCCTGCGCGGCGATGAACGCCTTGACCTCGATAAAGTCCGGGTTAAGGCGCGGCAGCCACATCGCGGGCGTGTCGGTCGCGATCATCTCGACTTCGGTCAGGAAGGTCATGAGCTGCGAGAGCGCCTTTCCGATCGTCTCGGGCAGCTCGGCGCTTTCGAGGCGGTCCCACGGGATATCGGTGGTGGCGTTCCACTGGCGCGAGACCGCTTCCTCGTAATAGCTCTCGGTGTTGAAGGCCCAGAGCTCGCTCTTGCGGGAGACCCACGGCTGCGCGTCGGGCACGCCTGCGGGAATCTCGGCGCCGCGCGGCGCGTAGGAGCGGTTCTCGCGCACCTTCTCGGGAAGCGCGGAAAATCCGTAGTTGCCGATGTCGAGGTCGCGATACGTGAGACCGCGGCGGGGATTGGCCTCGTGCGGCTTGACCTTCTCAGTGGCCGACTTCATCCACGAGAGATCGAGCTCGCCGGTTCTGATCGTGTACAGCCACTTGTCGACAAAATCCCTGTCCTCGAGAAAGTTTCGAGTCGCCAGATAGGCCATCGTCAGCGCGCCTCCGCCCTCGGGCTTACTGATTGAAACTCACATCGACCTGACTGGTCAGGTCGAAGAATTCCTGGATCGATTCCATGAAACGGTACAGCTTGTCGTGACCGTCGGGGCTGTCGTAAACGATTTTGAGCTGCTCGCCGAGATGGGCGAGCGTGTTGATGTCGTGGCTGGTGTCGGCTTCGCCGTTGCGCCGGATGTTTTCGATCATCTCGCGCCACACACGGCTGTCGCCCGCCAGCACGAAATCGACCTGCTTGGGATCGACCGAGGGCACCTCGCGCACGCTCCTGAGCTCGTAAACCTCGAACTCGAGGATGAAGCTGCGCGACTTTCCATTGTTCGCCACGCTCAGGCCGAAAGTGGTGTCGATGAAGCCGAGGCGCTGAAACTTGTCCTGATGCGCCGCCATCTTTTCCCTGAGCGCTTCGAAGTATTCGACCGAAGGAAAGCTAACCGCCATGTTTACTCCGCCTGTCCCCGTCAGGTGAAGGAGAGGGATTGCTTAACGAATGTTAGGTTTAAAGGCTCCGCGAATGCAAGCGCCGTTTACTGCGCGGCGGCTCCAGGTCGCGCGTTGATCGTCGACTCGAACGTCGAAAGCGCCTGCCCAGCCGCCTCCAGTTGCCGCGCGAAAATCCGTAGCACCCGGAATGCAGCGCCCGCGCGCCATCCGGACAAAGCGCGGCCCCAGGCGACCGTCGCGCGATCATTGCGCGCGGGATTATGTCTCAGCCACAAACGAATCGCGCGAGGCTGTCTCGCGCGCCCATCGTCACCTGACCCGCACCCAGTTGTGGGTCGAGGGATCGTCGGAGGCGTCGCTGCGCGCTGCGCGCTCGGTCTTCGCGTGATAGGTCGCGGAATCTCCCGGGATCTCGATCGTGTGGGCGCTGCCAACCGGTTGGCTGCCGTGAGACATCGACGTGGCGGCGCCTCCGAGCTTCGTATCGATACCGGCGCTCATCGAGTTCCATTGGCTGCCCCCGCTCGCCATCTGGCCGCCCCCGGTCGCCATCTGGCCACCCGTCACCCCTCCATACTCGCCCATGGTTTGTGCGTGAAGCGCGGGCGATACGAAGATCATCAAACCAAAGCCTGCGATCGCACCAACGATAAATCCAAACCTGCGCGTCATGGTCTTCCTCCTGACCAGCCGGGCATAAATCTCTCCCCTCGCCCGGATTTTGCACGTGCGCCGGCGCGATCCGGACCGCTCGGCGCCTGCGCCGATTTTCCGCGCGTCGGCTAATTCGCCGCCGCATGCTTCATCTGGGCGTCACCGGCAAGCTCCTGGTCGATAATCTTCTTGAACGCGCCGAACGGCTGCGCCCCGACCAGAAGGCGTCCGTTGATGAAGAATGAGGGCGTGCCCGTAACACCCAGCTTCTGCCCTTCCTGAGCGTCGCGCTCGACCGCCTCCTTCGATTTCCCCTGATCGAGGCAGGTATCGAACTCCTTTGTATTCAGCCCGACTTTGCCCGCGAGCGCTTTCAAGTCCTTGACGGCGAGCTTCGACTGATTTGCGAACAGCCCGTTGTGATACTGCCAGAACTTGCCCTGCTGCCCGGCGCACTCGGCGGCCTGCGCCGCCTGGAACGCGTACGGATGAATCGGCAGCGGAAAGTTCACGTAGGTCAATTCGACCTTGTTGCCGTAGGTTTTGAGAATCTGGTTTACGGTCGGCTCGGCCCGTCCGCAGAACGGACACTGAAAGTCCGCGAACTCGACGATCTTGACCGGGGCATTGCTCGGGCCGAGCGACGGACGCCCCGTGATAGCGACCTTGAAGCGCGGCGGCTGCAACATGATTTTGACCGGCGAGTCTTTCTTTAGGCCGGCGAGAAGTTCGGTGCGCGCTTGAACGTCGCGCTGTTGCTGCATGAAAGCGATCAGGCGAGGCTTTATCTTGTCGAATGGAACCCGCTTGAGGGCAGCGTTCTTGTCGTAAAGCGTTTTGGCTTCCGCGTCGGTGACCTTGGAGGTCTTGAGATTGCGCTTGAGATACTCCTCGACGCTCAGGTGCTGCTTGCTCGCGGCCTGCTGGATCAGGTATTCGTCGGCCATCGCCTCGAGCGCCTGGCGCTTGATCTCGTAAATGTGATTGTTCACCGCAGCCATCTGCGGGCGAATCTTCAGGTCGAGTTCCCGCTCGGTTATCCGATGGTTGCCGACGGTGGCGACCACGTTGGTGCTGCTGTTTGCGGCCGATGCCTTACCGAGTGGCGTCAAGGCGCAGATCCCGAGCGCAGACGCGGCAAGTATTACGAGCCTGTATGCGCCGATGCGTGGTGTGCGACGGGTTGCCCCAATAAACCGATAATCCAAGAACTCTCTCCTCATAAAGGGAAGCGTTGCTAGTCTGCTGACTGGCTATGATCGCATGGGAGCGGGCAGGAGCCAAAGGGGTCGAACAAGGACTTTTGCGGCGCTCGAATCGCGTGGGCGAGCCCGTCGCAACCGCCCGCCGGGGTGGCCGGGCGATTCGAGGACAGCCTCATGCGAGACGTGCTTCAAAACCGGCGTTGATTCAAATAGCTTTTTCCTTGCGCGAGAGTGGCGGAACGGCAGACGCGCCGGACTTAGGATCCGGTGCCGCAAGGCGTGAGGGTTCAAGTCCCTCCTCTCGCACTATCCAGGGCTCGAACTTCCTGCGCGAGCGGTCAGGGCCCGCCCGCGCCATCGGCTCAAATTCGCCCCGTCTCTGTGCGACGACCGGGGCAGCCTATTTCGACGGCTCGGGATAGAGAATCAACTGGGTGCATCGAAACAGTGCTATCGTCTTGCCGGTTTCTTTCGCGCTGACCTTCGCGTCCCATACCTGCGTGCTTCGCCCGCCGTGCACCAGCGTGGCCTCGCACGCGATATGGCCGTCGCGAGCCGTCCCGATCAGGTTCGCCTTCAATTCGACGGTCGTGTAACCGCGCGCCCCCTTGGGCAGATTCTCCATCGTGCCCGACCCGCACAGACTGTCCGCCAACGCGAGCACCGAGGCCGCGTGCAGGAACCCGTTCGGGGACAGGAGTTCCTTGCGGACCTTTACCTCGGCCGTGAGCCGTCCCGGCTCCACGGCGGTAATCTCGATACCGAGATCGCCAACCCAGGTTCCCTTGCGGAGCTCGTTGTATTCGCGCGCCGTGACCATCGATTTCTTCCAACCTCGCTGCCGTTTCGCTTGCGAGCTTGCATGATCGCACTCCGATTGCCGAGCGCAACCCTTCGCCGGACGAACGGTTCTATTAGCGCGGACCCGTGACCGTTATCGCAGCGGCAGGCTTAAGGGATGAAGCGATGACGGACCAACCGAGGCGCTCCGGACGGTTTCCGAGGTCGGTATCGGGCGGCGAGTTTCAGCTCCGGAGGCGAATCAGATCGGAA
>JAKAVX010000400.1 GCA_021827465.1 Deltaproteobacteria bacterium
GTCGCTGTTCTTGGCGAGCATCGTTGCGCCGCCAAGCGTATGCGGCGCGAGCACGACCGCCGTGTCGCATCCGAGCAGCGTCTTCACCTGCGCGGTTGAACGTGTCATCTTTTGCGCGGCATCTTAGCAGATATTCCACCCGTCCAGAGCAGTCGTTTCCGATGGAGCGTCAGAGCCGTTTTTCCTACCAGTGCAACCAGTGCGGGCTTTGCTGCCATGCAAAGGTGATTACGCTTTCGCCCTACGACGTGCTTAGGATCGCGCGCGCTCGCTCGATCGCAACGTCAGAGGCGGTGCGCAGGTACACGTCGCGGCGCGGCTCGCTGCTTCGGTTCGGCGCGGACGGGGGATGCGCCGCGCTTTCGGATTCGCGATGCTCGGTTCATGAGGGACGGCCGCTTGCGTGCAGGCTTTATCCGCTCGGGCTGGAACGGACCGAGGCGGGAGAGCGGCTGATTCGGCTCGATCCCGAGCCGGGCTCGCGGGGAAGTTACGGCGAGGACGCGACGGCGGGCGATTTTATCGACGCGCAGGGCACGAAGCCGTATTTCGAGGCGCTGGAAATTTATCGTGCGCTGATTCCGGCGTTGCGTCGAAGGGTGGAAGCGATAGTCGATTTCGATCGGGTTGAGCCGCGCGAATTCTGGCGCCGCGCGGTGGTCGAGGCGCTGCTCGAATCCAACTTCGATCCGAATCCGCTAATCGACGCGATCTTCGATCCGGACAGACTTGGATGCGCGCGGGAAACTGAAGCGGAAACAATGCGCGCACAAGTCGAGAAGCTCGCCGAGATGGCCTCGCGCGAGGACGACGCCGAACTCCTTGCCGCCGCGGCCGTCGCGCTCGCGATCAGCCTCGGCTACGCCCCGGGTGAAGTGATTGTGGGCCGGTAAACGGCGTATCTCGTTCGTCCGCGGCGCGCCTGCGCTGATGTAAGAGCTTGCAAAATCAACGGCATGGAGGCGTGCGGAGGACAGCAAGCTGAGAAACCATTCACTTGAAACTATTTCCGGTCGATTCGCGCGCTCCGCTGCAACTATCTTTCTTAGTTCTGTGCGCGGTGCCACGTAACGACCTCAAGATAGATTCGCGCCGGAAGCGCCCTGCGCTTAGCGACCTCGCTCGCACAATGCTGAAACATCTGGCCGGTGTTCTCATCGAGTCGTATGATTGCTGGGAAGGCCGGAAGGCCATTCAGCCCGTATTGCTCAGCCTCGTTGCGAATGGCGGCCGCGAGCTCCGAATCGAGGGGGACCTCAAGCCACTGGCGAATTCTGCGAAGGCCATAACGCCAAGCCAGCACCCGATTAAAGTAGGCCTCGCATAAGAACACATTTATAACCTTTCTCGCCGACCCCCATAGTTCCGCGTTGTTTCTGACACTCCCTTGCTTGGCTCGACAAGCTTGTAAACGTGCCTTCAATTCATTCGTATGCTCGTTGAGCTGGCGCATGAAAGCCGCTTCGTTTCGCAGGTCACCGAGCCGGCCTAGATCAAGGCCTGCGAGAAAATCGCGAGCGACGCGCACCGCACCTGTGAAGCCTATATTCCTGAGATCGGAAGACGTTATCGAGATGTCCGCGACCCTTCTTTGGAATCGAGTCACGTTTCCATTTTCGTAGCTCACCTCATTGCCCCTGGCGTAGCAACCCACCAGACGCGCTAGCTTCCAGAGCCATGGCATAGTATAAGCCGTCTCCCGGCTTTTCGTTGTGAATGAGGGTCGGGCACTCGCCCTCGGTAAATTCGCTATTTCGGTACTGTTCCACCGCGTTGTCAAAGGTCCGCACCACTTCTCCGGGCGTCTCCTCAGAGCACATCAACGCGATTTCAGCTGAAATCGCCTCCGCTTGTGCTGAATTCATGACCGCGCTCATTTCATTTGGCCAAGATCCTCCGACATTCAAAGCGGCTTTACACCACAGCGCGCGTGCATAATCCGGCGCCTCTGATTTGGTCACAGACCTGGGCGGTGGCTGCTGTGGTTTCCCTAGCACTAGTCGCCACGAATCCAGCTGAGATCTGCTCACCGTGGAGAGCCGCGCACCGACCCTCGACATGTCGTCCATGCTTGGGCAATCCGAATCTGCAGAGGGATTACACTGTGCCGCCGTGCTCGCAGCTCGTGGCGCTGTCGCACCATTATAAGAGGGCCCGGTTACCGAAGTCTCTGATTGACGCTGGCCCTCGCCCTGATCAGGCGGCGCAGCGATTCCCGCTATTACAAACAGTGCTGCGGCGGCAAGAGCAGAGCCCCAACGAGCACGGCGAAGGGTAATCCGCCGTGGTGCAAGGACTGAGCGCGCAAGCACGCGGCGAGCCGGGCCTACGAAAGTAAGAAGCCAGAAGAAAGTCAGAGCGAAGAAACCAAGCGCGGATAGTCCTTCTACTATCAACATAGGTCTCGCTATCTACGGCGGTTTTAACCATAACACGTCGCGACGGGTCATCAAAATCACCTCATGAGCCACAATCGCCAGCGTGAGCGAGAGGGCCGCTCCGGAGTCCCAGTCAGTCCTCCGCTCATAGGTCCATCGCCCCGCGGCTGGCGCACCTGTAAGCGAAGCCATCAAGTCTAGGACGCGGTCGCCCTCGGCTGATCTGCGGGTTAGTGCGCGGACGGGCTTGCCGGGGACATTTGGGGGGTGGCGGGGTTTTCGAGGGCGATGTCGTGAAGGATCTGTTCGGCGTGTGATGACGGATCGACGTCCGGATAGACCTTGAGAATGCGGCCGTCGTCGCCGATCACGTAGGTGATTCTCTTGTCCAGGCCGAGAATCGGGATTCCGTTGGCCGCGCCGTAGGCGGTCGCAATTTTGCGCTCCGGATCGAGCAGCAGCGCGAAGGGAAGCTTGTACTTGCGGATAAACGCGAGATGCGAGTCGGCGCTGTCGATGCTGCATCCGAAGACCGCGATACCAGCATGCTCGAAAAGCGCGTAGCCGTCGCGAAAGGCGCACGCCTCTTTGGTGCATCCGGGCGTGTCGTCCTTCGGATAGAAGTAGAGCACGATTTTCCGCCCGCGGTAGGAGGCCAGCGAAAACGGCACGATGTTGTCGCCGACCACCATCTGCGTGGCAACCGGCGGCGCGACCTCGCCCTCGTGCAGCATCGCGGCCCGCGCAATCCGCGGCCAGAGCACGATGACAAGAACCGCGACAACGCCGAAGACGATTACCGCTGTCGCCGCCATCTTCATACGGGACGCGCCCGTCAGACGGGATAGAGCCAGCTCCTGTACTTTTCGCCGCCGCGCCCGCGCAGCACGCGCTGAAAGACCTCCTGCACCTTGCGCGTGATCGGGCCGGGCTGTCCGGTGCCGATCCTGCGGTCGTCGAGTTCGCGCACCGGGGTGACCTCGGCGGCGGTGCCGGTCATGAAAGCCTCGTCGGCGATATAGATGGCGTCGCGGGCGAACAACTGCTCGACCACCGGAACTCCGAGATCGGCGAGAATCGTCATCACAGAGGCGCGCGTGATACCGGGCAGGATCGAGGTGAGCGGCGGCGTGCGCACCACACCCTCGCGCACCACGAAGATGTTCTCGCCGCTGCCCTCGGCGACGAAGCCCATAACGTCGAGCAGGAGCGCTTCGTCGTAGCCGGAGCGGCGCGCCTCGTAACCGGCGAGAATCGAGTTGATATAATTTCCCGAGGCCTTCGCCGCCGGCATCATCGAGTTGTGATGGAAGCGGACGAAGGACGAGGTCTTCAGGCGGATGCCCTTCTCGAGGCTTTCCTTGCCGAGGTACGCGCCCCACGGCCACGCCGCGACTGCAACCCGGGTCTTGTTGCCGCGCGCCGCAAGCCCCATCTCACCCTCGCCATAGAATGCGAGCGGTCGGATGTAGCATTCCTCGAAGCGGTTGGCGCGCACCACGTCGGCCGAGGCCTTGAGCAGTTCTTCCTCGCTGAACGGCATCGGCATCTCGACGATATGGGCGGAATCGATCAGGCGGCGGATATGCTCGCGGGCGCGGAAGATTGCCGAGCGTC
>JAKAVX010000401.1 GCA_021827465.1 Deltaproteobacteria bacterium
ATCCGCGGCGCTTCCGGCAAGCTCCACTCGATTATTGAAAATCTTGTTAATGCCTTGAGCAGCAGAGACCCGCGGCCCTAGCATGAGAAATGCTACGAGCACGGCTGCAGATCTAAGCCTGGATTTGCCTAAGCCGGGATTCCCCATATGGCTCTCCTATTCGAGTCGCCGCCGGATGATTCCGGCGGTTTGCGGACGGTTCGGCGGCCGGTTTGGCTCGCTCGGTACGAAATGGGCCAGCTTTTTGACCTCCGCCCGCTAAACAAACCCGCGGGATCCACATAATGGCGCAGCTCTCCCGTCGTTTTCTCCGCGCGCACGGAGACGGCCCGTGTGTTCATGTCGCCGTCGCCATCGGCGGCGCTCGCAAAGCAGCGATTCTCTCCATGATCGCACCGAACAGTTTGCGCGGGATCGCGACCTCCGCCATCTGAAACGTGACGTAGCGACCATGACTAACGACCTTTGCGCCGATCTTGATCAGCTTCTCGCGCAGGCTCGTCAGAGACCACTCGGCAATGGATTCGGGAGTCGCCAGCGTGCGAAGGAAGTTCCCGAGATTATAGGCGAGCGCGTGGAGCTGCAGGCGAACGGCGTTCGCGTTGAACGAGCGACACGACAGCCGCGTCCACTTGATCGCATTTTTGCCTTCTTTGATCCATTGCTCAGCCGTCCCGCGCCTGTTGTAAAACCCGACGACATTCTTGGACGCATGGCGCAAGTTCGTGACGATGAAGCCGACGCGCGGGAATAGTTCTCCGAGATGCCACTCCACCTTGGCGACAACCCGACGAGGACGCGACCAACTCGCCGCCTGGTAGCGGAAGCTCTTGTAGAAACGCTGCACGTAGTGCGCCGGCCGTCCGACCGGCCGCTTGAGCAGATGACCGATTTGCGCTTGGAGAACTTGATTCGCCGGGAGGCGGATCGCATACTCAATCCCTTCGGATTCCAAGAACTCATACATACTCGGTTGAGCGAAGGCCGCGTCGCCGCGAAAGGCGATGCCTGTTGCCGTCCCTTGGTAACGTGCGACGACCGGCTTAAGGACCGCTTCCCATCCGTCGGCGCTATGCACGTTGCCGGGGCGCAGAGCGCATCGTTCCAGATCGCCATCCTGATTGAAAACGAAGAGCGGATGGTAGCAGGTGCAGCCGAAATGCCCATTCCAAACGCTACGCTCTTGATCGCCATGCGTCGGGCTTACGCTCGAATCCAGATCGAGAACCACGCGACTGCGTTGGCGACGTTTCGCTACACGGTCGATCCATTGACCGGAGAGATCGCTAAGCGTTGCCAGATTTTCCGACTTCGCAAGCCAGTTGGTATCGAAGCGCCCCATCTGGCTCGGCGACGCGCCCAAGCCTTTCGCTGCTTTGCCACCGATGATCCAGCGCATGGCGGGGTTGTGACGTAAGCGCAACGTGTCGTTTACGTCTTCATATCCTGCAAGTCTTCCGAAGACGGATTAGCGAAACATGCCGACGAGCGCGTGCCGACCGTTCTTTCCCGTGCGTTCATCGGCAAGAAGCTTACCGGCTGCCGGAGTCAATCCAAGTGCATCATCGAGTTCGCGATACGCGAGCAGACCAGCATCCGACGTGACAACTGATCCGCGAAACTCAAGTATGACACGACGGTCGAAATCGAGCCTGAGAATGTCGTCCTGAGCTTCACCCGTCGGGTTCGTCACTTTGGCGTTACATCATCAGCACAAATCACTTGCTAAGTATAGCGACATCGCCGCGAACGTGCAGCAACTTTACGCGTCCATCCGGTGAATGCGGGCTTAAAGTGGATTCCCCGGCGGCGTGTAATGCACGACGCGGTCGTGCTCAAAGGTCACCGATTTGGACACCCCCTGAGGCCAAGCGTACTCCCACTGGCCAAGAGCGTTGAAATACTGCGCCGTGCCGAACTGATCGGGATAGCCAAGCAACCACAGCACCGCATTGCGTGACATTCCCGGGACGATAGTCGCGTTGGGCTGAAGGCTCGGCGGCGGCGCCTGCGTTGTAATCGAAACGCCGGCTTGCCATGGGTCGGCGAATCGAAAACCGGGGTCACAGCCGTCTACGTTGACTTCGATCGGATCGATTGCGACAAAGGATGTAGGGTACGCGTGGCCCGTCGCCCCCGTTTCTAGCCAATATGCGGTGCCGACATGTCTGCTCACGCGCGTCACGCGCAGCGGCACGCTAAACGGTTCGACTTTATTCGAGCTTCGGCATTCAAGGAGCGATCCGCCGAATGCGTAGACGGTTCGTCCGAGGATGCGTCGGCGAAGATCGGCTGAGGCGGCGTCGCCGTTGCGTTCGTCGGGCCAGTACACTTCCACCACGTTGGAATTGCGGAGAGCGAGTGGGACTCCCCGGTCGGTATGCGCGAAACCAGTATCCGCGCTGACCGTGAGTTCGTAGCGGCCCGGAGCACCTGGCGCTGCGCCAAAGTACAGCTGTGCTTGGTACGCGCGTTCGAGGTTTTGATCTGGGCTGGTATCAATGTACGACGGATAGAGATTGGCTTTCGTCCAGGCTCCGATGCGAATCGCAGCCGGAATCCGCGTTGCCGTCAGCCCGCCGTAGGCATATTCGGCTTGCCACGAAAAATGCAGCGACCGCGGGTCGAATGTGAATGGCCTGCCGATGCTTGAAATCATAAGCGAAAAGACGCCGGTGGTTGCACCACCGTGCGTCGTTGGATCCTCAACGCCCACATAGACCGATGGCGCGGGCGCGTCCGCTCGCGCAGCGTTAGCCACAATCGCGATCGCGGCAAGCGCAAGCGCTGCGACGCGTTTAACGGGTATTCCCCATTATCCCCATATGGCTGTCCTTTTCGAACCACTGCTCGACGATTCCGTTGTTTTTCCGGGCTCTCGGCGAGCCAAACCGTCGGTTCGGCACGAGACGAAGCCCGCGTCGGCCCCGAAGCCTCAAAAAACCTCGCTGCACTGTCATCAGGACGCACCTTCCCCATTGGTTTCCGGCGCATGTTGTCGGGCGGGGTGTTCATGTTGCCGTTGCCATCGGCGGCGCTCGCAAAGTGGCGATTCTCCGCATGATCGCAGCGAACAACTTGCGCGGGATTGCGGCCTCCGCCATCTGGAACGTAACGTAGCGACCGTGACTGACGACCTTGGCACCGATCTTGATGAGATTCTCCCGCAGACTCGTGAGCGACCACTGTTCAATCGCTGCGGGTATCGCGAGCGGGCGTAGGAAATTGCCGAGGTTGTAGGCGAGCGCATGAAGCTGCAGGCGAACGACGTTGGCGTGAGCGACGCTTCGCGACCTCGTCGATCCAATGACCCGAGAGATCGGTGAGAGCTGCGAGGTTTTCAGATCTTGCCAGTCAGTTCGTTTCGAGCCGCCCCATCTGACTCGGCGACGCACCCGAGCCTTTCGCTGCTTTGCCACCGATGATCCAGCGCATGGCGGGGTTGTGACGTAAGCGTAAGGCGTCATTCACATCTTCGTATCCCGCAAGTCTGCCGAAGACCGATTGGCGGAACATGCCGACGAGTGCATGGCGACCGTTCTTTCCGGTGCGCGCATCCGCGAGAAGGCCACCGGCCGCTGGAGTCAATCCAAGTGCGTCATCGAGTTCCCGATACGCGAGCAGACCCGCATCCGACGTGACAACCGATCTGCGAAACTGAAGCATGATACGCCGGTCGAAATCGGGTCTAAGAACGCCGTCCTGAGCTTCACCCGTCGGGTTCGTTAACTTTGGCGTTACATCATCAGCACAAATCACTTGCTAAGTATAGCGAAATCGCTGCGAACGTGCAGCAACTTTACGCATCCATCCGGTGAATGCGGGTTAAGTTAAATCGGATAACAACAGCTGCAACTCGGACAGGCTTTTCCGCATCATCCTATAACGCGGTGCGTTTCGTTTTGTGACGACACTGCAAACTTGATGGTAGCGCGCGTCACACGCATTGCGGCCGGCGTGTTACGCGAATATGAACGCACCTGCGAGCC
>JAKAVX010000402.1 GCA_021827465.1 Deltaproteobacteria bacterium
GGCAAATTCGGATCGATGCCAACCATAGCGGCTGCACGACCGCCTTCAATCGCCGCGCTCGCGATGCTCGCGGTCGCCGCGGCGGCGATCGCGATTGCGGCGACTGGTCGCGCTCGTGCGGCAGACGCGCGCGCTCAGTCGGATCAGATCGTCGCACAGGCGGAGACGACCATACGAGAGGGGGCAAGATCCAATCCCGTCGACACCGCGAAAATCCATCGCGCGATAAAAGACCTGCACCGGGCCATTAAAATCGATCCGAAAAACGATTCCGCCTTCGTCGATCTCGGATTCTGCTACGGCCTGCTGCACGACGGGCCGAACGCGACCAAGATGTATATGCAGGCCGTAAAGATCAATCCGTCGCCCGCGAATTATCTCGAGCTCGCCGATATTTACATGCGCGTCGGCCAGTCTGAACAGGCGCTGAAGGCGGCCAATGCCGGCATCACCAAGAATCCGCGCGACGCGCGCCTGTACAACGCGAAGGGGATGGCGCTCGACGATCTTAAGCGCCCGACGGAGGCAGCCGCGGCGTTTCAGAAGGCGATCGATCTGAATCCGAATTTTCAGGTCGCGCGCGACAACTTGCGCGCACTCGATTCCGGATCGACCGGGCGCGGCGGCGGCAACCGGCACTGATCGACCTGCGCGTCCGGCTTATTTGATCGACACCGACTTGACGACGAAGTAGGGATTGGCGCGATCGAAAACGTAGCCGGTGATCTTGACGGGATCCTTCTTGCTGGCCGACGCGAGGATTCGATCGCGAAGCTCTTGCTGACCGACCACTTCGATACGTTTGACCATAATCGCGCGGTACAGTTCGCGCGCATACGCCGCGTTGGGGTCAAACTGAAGGTCCGGTCCGCCAAGTTCGGTGTCGAGCCGCATATAGACGTCGTGCCCATCTACGTGTAATCGCACGATCGTCGCATGCGGAGGCAAATCGGATTCCTTCAACCCCACGTCGCCAACGACGCTGAGCTGGTGAAACCGCTGCCCCGAATGCATCGGCGTCGGTATCGGTACGGTCATCACCGGCAGAGCGAGATTGGAACCGGGGCTGGCCTGAATTCCGCTCGCTCCGCTCAGACTGAAACCGCCGAGCGCGTTGGCGCGCGATACCGCGGCGATCAGCGGCAGACTCACTCCAAGTACAATCGCTGTGCAGGTCCGCATCGCACTACTCCTTGCGGACGCGATCCTATGGCGCGCGATTTGCGCGCACGCGCGTCCCGCGCGGCCAATCGTCATCCGCCGGTAATCGGACGCTCCGGCTCCGCGACACAGTAGGCGCATCGGCAGATGTCCCGAAGCTGCCGCGTCGTGTAGATCGTCTCGTGCCCGTCGATCCATCCGAGAAACATCGCGTTGTCGCCGAGCCGCGAGAGGCGCTCGAGCCGTCTGCTCGCCGCGGGAATCTCGCCCTCGACCGCGCCCATACACGCATCGCACGGACACCGGCGGCGCAGGTTATCGAGCGGGTAGATGCTGTCGTGGCCGTCGGTCCATTGCACGCCGATCGCGTAGCGGCCGACTTCGTTCAATCCCTTGATTTTTGGGTTCTTTGGCTTGATAAGAGCCATAGGTATTATCTCGTTACGGATTATATCATCCGTGCGCGCCGCTATTGAAAGGTGCCGGCGCGCGCGGGCGATGTATCCTGAAGCGCAATTACTTAACTCTGGAGACTTAGAAGCATGGATGAGAAAGCGAAAAAACAGGCGCTGCTGATGATCCCGTACGGACTGTTCGTGTTGGGCGCCGCACACGGTGGAAAGAGCACCGTTGCAACCGTCAATTGGATCACTCAGGCGAGCTTCAACCCGCCGCTCGTCGTGGTGGGAGTCAAGAAGGATTCGGGCTCGCACGCGATGGTCAAAGACTCGAAAAAGTTCGCGCTCTCGATCCTCGGGACCGGGCAGAAAGCAATCGCCGGCGCCTTCTTCCGCCACGTCGAGCCCAAGGACGGCAAGTTTGGGGACTTCGCTTACGAGACCGGCAAGAATGGAGCACCGATCGTCAGCGACGCTCCCGCTTCGGTCGAATGCGACGTAGTCGGCTTCTACGAGCTTGGAGATCACAGTGTCGTGGTTGGGAAGGTGACCGAGGCTGTCGTCAAGCGCGACGGAGAAGTCCTGACGATGAAAGAAACCGGATGGAACTACGGCGGTTGAGCGGACACTCCGCAAGCGGTAAGTCACGTGCCTGATAATCCACAGATACGCTCGGCGCTCGTCCGGCTCGCCGATCGCGCGGGCGCCGAGCTCGCCACCAAGGCTCCCCACTGGGGCGACGCGATCCTGTGCGACGGACTGACTTACGCGGCGCGCGCGACAGGATCGCGCGCCGCGCTCGAGTCCGCCGCGGCCTGGTTCGCGCCGCGGCTGGCGACCGGACCGCGGCTGCAAGGATGGTTCTGGTTCTGGGCGGCGGAAGCGCTGACCGCGCTCGACTTGTACCTCGCAAGCGGCGACTCGCGCCATCTCGAATACGCCCGCACGATCGTGCGCGAGTTCCGCACGTCGGCCGCCGCGACTCCCAGCGGCGCGATTTCGCCGCATCCACCCGCGCTCGACGTGTGGATCGACGTCGCCTACTTCACCGCACCCGCGGCTGCCCGGCTGGGCCGGATCACGGATGACGCCACGGCGCTCGAATGGGCGATCCGCCAGATGCTGGCGCATCAACGATGCCTCCTCGACGACTCGACGGGACTCTTCTGGCACGTCGCCTACGGCGCGACTGGCGGCCACTCGCCATGCCGGTGGGCGCGCGGCAACAGTTGGTACTCGATCGCGGCAACCCAGGTCCTCGAGGATCTCGATGCGAGCGGCGCCAAAGACAACGCCGCGCTGCGCGAGCTCGCCACTCCGCTGCGCGCCGCGCTCGCACGGCAGTTGAACGCGGTCGCGCGGTTCCAGGACGCCTCGGGCCTGTGGCACACCGTGATCGACCGGAGCGATTCGTACCTCGAGTCGTCGGCGACCGCGGGATTCGCGCTCGCACTCGGCCGCGCGGTCCGCACCCGCGCCCACGGACTCGATCCGGACGCCGCGCGAAACGCATACACGCGCGCGCTCGACGCGATCCGCGCCAAGATCGATCCCGCGGGCGAGTTCACCGGCGTCTCGCAGCAGACTCCGCCCGGCGATTTCAATTTCTACAACTCGGTCGAACTCGGCACCGCGTCGTTCGGGACCGGTGTATGCCTGATGGCGCTGAGCGAAGCGCTTGCGGACTAAGAGCGCGATCCGCGCCAGGAGACCACGGTGGAAAACAAGAAAGTCGTAGTGCTGCCCGGCGACGATGCCGCGCCCGAGGCGATGGCGGCAACGATGGAAGCGTTGCGCGCGCTTGAGTTGCCGATCGAGTACCTCGAATTTCCGCCCGGCGAGAAATGGATCCGCGGCGAAACCGACGCCACCGCGCGCGCCGCGATCGACGCGTCCGACACGACGCTGTTCGGCTCGACTTCCGGCAAGACGACTTCGATCACCTATCTGCGCTGGGGCAAACAGACCTTCGCCAACGTGCGCCCCGCGCGATGGTCGAAAGGGTTTCGCAGTCCGATGGCGCGGCCCGAGGGAATCGATTTCGTGATCGTGCGCGAGAACCTCGAAGACCTGTACCTCGGACTCGAAGGGCCAATTTCCGGCCTTGCGCCGCTCAACCCGTACAGCAGGATTCTGCGCGCGCCGCTCGACACGAGTGAATCCGGAGTCTACGCGATCAAGATCATCACCGAACACAACACGCGCCGCGTCGCGCACTTCGCCTGCGAGCTCGCGCTCAAGCGCAAGCGCGCCGGCGGCAAGGGCAAGCTGACCTGCGCTTCCAAGTACAACATGCTGCGCGACTCCGACGGCCTGTTCCGCCGGATCGTCGAGGAGACCGCGGCCGCCTATCCCGAGATCACTTACGAGCAGTTCATCGTTGACGACTTCGCACGGCGGATCGTCGCCTCGCCGCACGAGCTCGATGTG
>JAKAVX010000403.1 GCA_021827465.1 Deltaproteobacteria bacterium
GTCTTGCCGCCGCCAAAGTTCGTCTGCAACTGTACGACAGGGTCGCCGCCGTCGCCGGACAGGCGGCGAATCGCGCGGCTGAGCAAATGTTTCAGGCTCTCCGTTAAGTAGGTGCGACGGAAGAACTCAACAGGATCGCGGTACTCGTCACTTCCCTCGCTGAGATGCACTTGCCAAAGGTCGGCAGCGAACTCTGCCTGCTGATATTGGCCGCTCGCAACGTCATGATGCGGGTTGACGACCTCACGCCATGGCTTGAGATTACCGGTAGTTTGGCTTTCGATTGCGACGGCGCTTGTCTTTCGTTTTTCGCGACGCAGCTGTTCATCGAAAATAACTCGACGCAGCTCCGTCTTCATCTTTTCGACTTCCGCAGCTTCCGCTGCTGAAACCGCTGTAAGAAGTCGCGCGACAGAATCGAGAGCGCGATCAGTGTCATCGCTGGAAAACGTCTCTTGACGCGCCCATCTGTTTCGAACGTCGATGATCTCGTTTACAAGGCTACGCTCCGCCTTGCCGAGTGTGTTGCGAAAAACTTCGCCCCACGCACGATCCATGATCACAAGGAGGGCTGCCACATCTGTGGGCGCGCCAGGCGTACCCCCACCCAGTCGCGTATCGTTGAGCATGCGTTTTACTTCGCTTGCCCAATCGGCGCCGTATCGCGCTCGCAACTCGCGCTCAACGTACGGCCGAAGCCCCTCTTTCAAAAGATCAAGTGCTTTGCCAATACGCTCGTGATTTGTAATCGCCACTGTCTAGAATACTCCCAGCAGGTCCGTTTGCACAGGTTTCGTGGGGCGCTCATCGCGGGACAGCCGCACAATTTCTGGCCAGCTCTGCACTAAGCCGTTGTATGACATTGCATCGACTGTCCGTCTGCTTCGCTCGGCGACTGTAAACAAACGATACGCAAGTTCCCTAGCGACTTCAGCTTTCGCGCCGAGCTCGCCCACCAGCGCTGCCGCTGCAGCCTCCCCTTCAGCCTCTAGCACCCGCACGATGTGATGAACTATGCTCCACGCGCTCAGATGCAACTCGCTCGATGGGCGCCATTGTTTATCCAACTCGCTGGGTTTGAGTAGTCGTAGCTTACCTACACGCGACGACACAATTCCCGCCTCCGCTAACCCGGAAACAGATGTGTTCTTCGCGCGAGCAAGCACGTCGGCTACCCCAAACAGACTCTCTTCAAATCCGGCTTGTTCAAACCAAGAAATGGCGAACCGCGTCTCAGCGTCAAAATCGCCCTCCTGTTGCGCCATCACTTCGTCAAGGGTATCATTGATAATAGCCAAAGCATCGCGGACGGTGAGTTGATGTCCCTCGGAATCAAGGACACGCGCATAACGCGTAAACACTGCCATGCCGGGTCCTATCGCCGCTTGAGCCAGGTCTACGGGTGCAATATTTTCATGTTGCAGGCGAGCCAAAGCTGACGGAAGCTCCGCTTTAAGCGAGTTGAGGAAATCGCGGCGAGTGCCCACTGGATTACTATGAACGCCAGGACGGCACACAAGCACAATGGACGAAGCGAGGGCATTCGTGCCGAGCCCAATGGACCGCGAGTCCCGCTCGGTTCGCATCGGCCAAGTACCCGTGATGGAAAACCCCGCGCGTATGACGGCTTCAAGAAAGGTTTCCCAGCCGGTACTAGCTGTCCCGTCATCGGAGTCTGTTTCTGCCTGTTTGAAAGCATAATAGATCGTGGTTGGGAAACCAGGGTGAGCCTGATCTGCGATACGGCGCATGGCCGCTGTCATGCCTTCAAGAAAGAACTTCCCCGCGCGTTGTTTGTCTCCGTGGCGATAAGGTGTGGCAACCAATTCCTCCGCCTTTGGGACCGCGAGTGTGGAAAAAAGGAGGGGAAATGTTCCGCGCAAGGAGCGTCTAAGCCACACGTAGAAAAAATCAGAAAGGTCCGCGTAGCTGATGTTGTCATAATACGGTGGGTCCGTTGAAACGATCTTACCAACCGCAAGATCCTGCATCTGCGCATCGTTCTGGAATACATGTGCCGCCGGGCCTATTCCAAACTGAGCCAATGTCCGCCGCATACCTTCAATTGACACGAGAACATCGCCGGCCGCGGAAGCAAAAGGGTTGACCTCCGCAAAATCCCATACCATCGGTAAAGCTTGTCGAGCAAATGTCGTTTTTGCTTGATCTCGCGTTGGGCTCCATACGACAAGGGAGCTGTTATAGTCAGACGACTTATCAACTGCTAGACTGAGATAAGCTGTTACCGCTTCCGAATAAGCCTCGACGCCACTACCACCATTATCTAGGTTGAGATCTTCCTGGCAAAAACCAGCCGTTCTAGCGTCCAGCTTCACCTTAGCCCGTGCTTCCGAAGCCATATCGGCAAGAGTAGTGAGCGTAACGAGTTGTCGCGGCGTAAAGAGGCTGCCCCAATCTTTGAAACCGTACGGTACGCAAGTTCCGCCAGTGAGGCGCGACGGAACATCGCCCGAGGGCCTCCATGGAGGCTCGATTGTCAGCGCAGCGCTTTCGTGTGAAGGAATAGGCGAAAGATATACACGACCACGAGATCCATCTGCAACGATAGCCATTAGGCGTGTGCCGATGCGACCTGCTTGACCTTCGGCCTTAATATAATCTCCCGAAATAGGTGCGCCCGACATAATGCGTAGGAAGTTGACGCCGCGGCCTTGTGCCTTTGTGCCGTTCTTTGCGGCGCTAACGTTCTGGGGTCGTCCCACCTTGACGCGAAACGTGTAGGTTTTGCTTTCGACTACGGGTTCGACGTAGGCTTCCTTGCCTTCCCGTGTAGCGATCATGAATGTCGACACTAGCGGCACGTCGACTTCCGCGAACGCGGGGTTGGGACTCTTGACAGTTCGAGCCCACAGCCATGCGACCACGGGGAGAGTTTGCCCTATGAGCGGCTCCAGATCGGCTCGTCCCTCGACCAGGCTACGCGTAATGTCAACCCTTGGATAGAGGTCACCAATGCGCCTTTCCGCTTCTTCGCGCAACCATTTCCCGTAAAAGCCCACGTCCTCGGATAAACCCTCCGCACCGCGCCACGTCCGCTGCAAGAGCTCAGCGTTACTTCGCGCAATTGGATTCACTGGTGGCTTTCCAGCAAAACGGGAAGGAATTTCAATCATGGCTTTATTGATCAGCACGGCAACGGGATTCAGGTCTGATGCATAGACCTCCAGCCCAAGCCGTTGCGCCTCGAGCGGTAACGAGCCTCCGCCCGCAAATGGATCGCAAAAGCCCGGTAACTTCTCCGGGTCAAAGAGTTCTTCCGCATTTGGATCACCGGCGTTCTCGGCGCATGTCATGCGCCAGCTCTTCCTTATCTCGGTGCGCGCCTTCTCGAGCACGATGTGATTTGTAGTGTTCTCCCATTGCACGAGCTCGCGAATGATGCTAAAGAGCCGCTGGCGCTCTCGCTCTTGGTCATCCTCGGTAGGAAATAGCTCGGGATGCTCGGATGGGTCGTCTAGCATCTGCGCAAAGATCACCGCTCTCGCAGCAGCGAGTGGTCGGCGCGCCCACCACAGGTGCAGCGTTGATGGGTGGCCGTGGCGGATAGATTTTTCGCGGACGCAGGCCTTATTGATGTCGTCCAGTGGAAGAGCGACCTCAATCAGTTTTTTCTTGCGCGTGACGGCCTCCATCGTACTCCTTGCGTGCTCTTTCGTTTGCATACGATTTACTGCGGCGGGGCAGCTCTTCGCAGGATCTCTGCGAAATCATAGTTGACGCTGGTTACACCGAAGTCCGGCTCGCGCTGAAACGGTTGCCGGACGTAATGCAGCGTATGTTCGCCGTCGTTCCCGAACTCCACGATCGCCAGGATGAAGTCTTCTGGTTTATTCAATGAATAGAGAATCTCGTTCTTCGTAACTGTCACTGTCTCAGAACCGGAGGCGCGACCTTTAACCTCAATGAAACGCAGCCGACCAGTCGAGAGCATTCGGCTCTCAATGTCATAGCCGAGTTTGT
>JAKAVX010000404.1 GCA_021827465.1 Deltaproteobacteria bacterium
GCCCCGTCCACGAGCCGTCACGCACGCGGCGCGCGAAGGCTTCCATCCTGTCGAGCACCTCGTGCACCGCGGGCACCACGTTCTCGCCGTCCACCGTGATCGATTCGCCGCGCGGAGCACGCAGCGCAACGTGCAGCACGGCGCGCCGCTCGGTCACGTTTATCTTCTCGCCGCGGAACATCGCGTCGATCCGCGCGCGCAATCCCGCCTGCTCCGCCAGCGCGATCAGCAGCCGTATCGTTTGCGCGGTTATGCGATGCTTCGAATAGTCGAAGTAAAGGCCGGCGGCTTCGAGCGCGAAACGCTCGCCGCGGGCGGCGTCTTCCTTGAACAGGGTGCGCAGATGAACGTTGCGGATTTGCTCGTGATGGGCGCTGAGCGCCTTCCAGGCGGGAGACTCCGTAACTGATACTCTGGTTTGGTCCATGACGTCTCTTTCTCTAAATTGCTTCTTCGCCGCCTTGCCGCTCGGGAAGCGGACGTGACAAATATTTTCTATGCTTGCGGCGGACGTCGAAAAAGACTTGCCTTGCGCTCTGTGCGAGCGCAGGGGTCTGCAGGCGCGGCGCCGCAAACGGAGGGAACATGAGCATACGTCTTCGCCAGGTCGCACTGGTTGCCGAAAAACTCGCTCCCGTGATCGAGGACTTCAAGGCCGTCTTCGGCCTTGAGGTCTGTTTCGTGGACCCGGGAGTTGTCGAGTTCGGGCTCGAAAACTCGCTTCTTCCGGTCGGAACGAACTTCATCGAGGTCGTCGCTCCGATTCGCGAGAACACAGCCGGCGGCCGGTATCTGAAACGGCGCGGTGGTGACGGCGGCTACATGGTCATCTGCCAGTGCGACAGCCATCAGACCCAGCTTGCCCGCCGCGAGCGCGCGCGTTCGCTCGGCGTCCGGGTCGCATGGGAGCATGAGAGCGCCGCCTACCACGTGATCCAGCTTCATCCGGCCGACACGGGCGGCAGCTTCTTCGAGATCGATTGGGACGCGAAGTGCGAGCCGGAGGGCAACTGGGGACCGGCCGGTGGAAGCGGATGGCCCACCGCAAAACGCACCGATGTGATCAAGGCCTACACCGCGGTGGAAATCCAGTCGCCCGACCCGGAGCGGCTCGCAAAGCGATGGAGCGACATTACCGAGATCGCGCTGCGCAAGGATTCGACGGGACGGATCGAGATGCCGCTTGAGAACGCGAGCGTCCGCTTCGTCGAGGCGACCGACGGGCGCGGCGAAGGTCTCGGCGGAATCGACGTGGTCGTGGCGGACCGCAAGCGGCTGCTGGATGCGGCCGAGCGGCGCGGCCGTCAAGTGTCGGACAGTCAAGTGATGATCTGCGGCATGCGATTCTATCTGCTGTAATCCGGGTTCTGGCCTCGCGGCGTCTCGTTTTCCATTGGCTGGAACGCGCAAATGAGAAGAGCATCCGCTGCACGCGGCGGCCCTGAGAGTTGCGCGCGCGGATGAACATGGGGCCCGCGCCGAAGCGAAACCTTGCGGAAAAGAACCCGGCGGTCTATGCGGTAACTGAGGTTGGAGCGTCATGCATCGAAGGCCACGTTCGCACGCCGCGCCGCTTTGGAGAGTCGGACGACCGCGCATATGCACTGCGGCTCCCGGCTTCGGAAAGGCCCGGCGAGACGATCAGGCCAAGGGTCGCGCCGAACCAGGCGGTAGTCCCCGCAGCGCGGGACCGCGGGGGCTCAAGCGCGCGGCGCTGATCCTGATGCTGGGGCTTCTCGCGTGGCCGGCACTGGCGAGCGCACCGGCCCTGGCGGGCCAGCCGGGCAGCAAGCTCCAGCAAGCGCTCGCGAGCGGCGATCTGCCCACCGTCGAGCGCGCGGTGCGCGACCGAATCCGCGCCCATCCGGAGTGTCCTCGGGCGCATCTCGCGTACGCCGCGCTGCTCGCCCAGCAAGGCCGTAAGACTGAGGCGCGCCGTGAACTGCTCGAAGCCGAGCGCCTAGAGCCCGGCCTGCCATTCGCTCCGCCGAGCGCGGTTGGCGAACTTGCGCGCAAGCTTGGGATTGCCGACCAGCTTCCCAAGCGGACGCAGTGGCATTTCTGAAGTCGCCTGGCCGTCAGACCACATTCGTGCCGGATTCGAGGGGCAGCGGCTAGGGTGCGCGACTGCCGCGCAAAGACGAGGTCGTCAACCCGCTCCGGTGAGCAGCAGATCGCGAAGGCCCGAATGGCGCTCGATACGCCGCGCGATTCCCGCGCGCAGGATCGCCTCGCCGCCGACGATCGCGACCGAGCGGCGGCTCCGCGTCAGTCCGGTATAGAGAATTTCGCGGCTCAGAATCGGCAGGTCGGTTTCCGGCAGGATCAGCGCGACGGAATCGAACTCGGAGCCCTGCGCCTTGTGCACGGTCGTCGCGTAGGAAAGTTCGAGCGAATCCCTGAGCGCGTCGAGGTGAAACACGGACACCCCGTCGGGCCGATTGAACGCGACCATCGTCGCTTCGCGTCCGCCGCGCGTCCGGACCCTGACCACGACGCCCTGATCGCCGTTGAAAAGCATCCGCTCGTAATCGTTGCGCACCACCATCACCGGCTCGCCCGCGCGAAAGCCGATTCTCTGCGGCGCCAGCGCCGGCGCTGCGGCCGTGAGCGAATGGAGAACGCGGTTGACGCGCTCGGTCCCGGTCGGAAGCACCCGCGTAAGGCACAGGATTCGCGACGCGGCGCGGAATTCCAGAAGACGCCTTAAGCTCTCGCTCGCGCCGTCGTCGAGACCGCTTTCGGCCTGCCGATAGACCGTGTCCGCGAGCTTTTCGATTTCGGGATTACGAACGAATTTCTCGTGCCAGCGTTCGATAAACTCCTCGATTTGTGCGCCCGGCGCGGCCAGCATCTCGACGCCCTCGAATTTCAAATCCGCAGGACGCGAACGCCGCACGATCGATGAAGCTTCCGCTTCGCCCTGCGCGAGTGCGTCCGCCTCGCCCCGATTCACCGCCGACGCTATCTTCGGGATCGATCGCGCGCGCTCGTCGCTCGTGTCCATCCGGTAGCTGTGAGCGAGGCGAATACATACCGCCGCGCGCTCTCGCGCCATGTCGGCCGCATCGACCAGATCGCGGAACACTGCGCCCGCCGTGACCGAGGGAAGCTGATCCGCATCGCCGAGCATCACGAGTTGTGTCCCGTCCGCGATCGCGGCAAGCAGCCGCTCGGTCAGCACCAGGTCGAGCATCGAGCACTCGTCCACGATCACGACCGAAGCGCCCAGTTGGTTGTTGCCGTGATGCATGAAGCGGCCGCTCGACGGCGAGTAACCGAGCAGGCGATGGATCGTGCGCGCCTCCAGCGCCGCGGCGCGAAGCGTTTCGTCGGGTTTGGCGGGATTCTCGATCCGCTCCAGGCCCTCGCGCACGCTCTGGCTCATGCGAAACGCGGCTTTTCCGGTCGGCGCGGCCATCGCGATTTTCTCCGCCGGAACGCCGAGCCGCGCGAGCATCCTGAGGATCGCGACGACGATCGAGGTCTTGCCGGTACCGGGGCCGCCCGTGACGATCGTAAAGCGCGAAGTCGCCGCGCGCACGACCGCCTCGCGCTGTTCGCCGCTGAGCTCGATCTCGCGTCCCGAAAGTATCGCCGGGCGCTTTGCGATATCTTCCAGCGCGCCTTTGACGGTCTTTTCATCCGCACGCGGCGCCGGCTCGTCGAAAAATCGCGGACGAAGCGCGTCGGCGAGTTTTGTCTCCGCGCGGAGCATCCGATGCTGGCAGATGAACTCGCCGACGTGGAGGAGCGGCGCGTAGGCGTTCGAATCTTCCGCGATAACGTGCGGCGCGAGGCCCTCGGCGAGCATCCTCGCAATCCTGTTCGCGCATTTGTCCGCGCCGCGCGGACCGAACGCGTCGCCGCACAGCACACCGAGCATCCGGTGCATCGTTTCGCGCCCCGCTTCGCCGCCGACGGCAAGCCGCGTGCTTCCTTCCTGGAGC
>JAKAVX010000405.1 GCA_021827465.1 Deltaproteobacteria bacterium
GCTTGCCGCCGCGTCGGGGTCGGTCGGGACGGGCGGGACCTCGATTCGGCCGACGTTGTTATAGAAGGCGAAATGCTTGACCGTGAAGAAGCTGAGCACACGGCCCTTCGAAGCGGCGGAATAGCTGGCCACTTCCGGGTAGCGCAGATCGACATCGTCGCTGTAGAGCGGGCGGAACTCGTAGTTCCACATCACCTTGAGCGCAATCTGCGGATCGCTCGGGTCGATCAGCGGGAACGGCAATCCGGCGGTGTAGTTCCGGAGTGAGCCGTTCGGCAGCATCACGACCTGCGCATGATATTTCTCGGTCGCGGCCTTGTACGGCGGCGGCCATTCGAGCTTTTCGGTCGGCACGATGTCCAGCGTCATCCCGTGCTTGACGAGCAGGTAGTTGCCGGGGCTCAGCAGTTTTTTGACCAGCACCGCATTGGTCATCCTGATAACGTCGCCGGGTTTGACCTGGGCGCGAACGGGGCCGCTTGCGAGGAGAATCGCAAGGGCGAGAGCGAGGATCGTGGTCAGGCAGATTCGTAATACGCGCACGAGAGCCTCCTTGATCGGTGCTGGAAAGCTGTTCCGGCGCAATGAAGCTGGAATCGGTATGTTACATCATTAGTATATCTGTCAAGTTGGGTCGCGTGATGTAATGGCTTGCCCGGTCTGAATTAAATCTCCCCCGATTTGCTGGTTCGGTATGTGCAACAGGCTTATGCTCTCCGGTGGGGCCAGTGATGAGATCGGCGATCGTGGCGATAGTGTCGCTCTCGAGCCTGCTCGACACGTCGATTGCAAGCGCGGCAGGAGCGCATAGCGCCGTCGGCGGGGCGGCGGATAATTCGGGCTGGATGGTCCACGCGCATCCGTGGGCGAGGAATCCCGCGCAAATCCGGGCGCACTGAGGAATCGGCGCTGGCTCCAAATCCCGAGAGCGCGGCGCAAGCCGCGATTATGAACGCGCCTGCCGCGTCCGCATATCCGGCGGTCGAACTCGTCTCCGTCAGCAAATCCTACGACGATGTCGCCGCGGTGAAAGAGCTTTCGTTCACGATCGCGCGCGGACAGATCTTCGGCTTGCTCGGACCGAACGGCGTGGGCAAAACCAGTACGCTTCGGATGATGGTCGGGATAACGATGCCGGATCGCGGCGAGGTGCGGCTTTTCGGCGAGCCGTTCGAAAGGCAAAGTCTCGCGCGGGTCGGCTACCTGCCCGAGGAGCGCGGGCTTTACCGCAGGATGAGCGCGCTCGCCAACCTGGTCTTTCTCGGAGAACTCAACGGGCTTGGCGCGAACGAGGCGCACTCTCGCGCGACGGCGTGGGCCGAGAGGCTCGGACTGGCGGACTGGATGCAGCGCAGGGTCGAGGAGCTTTCCAAGGGGATGCAGCAGAAGGTGCAGTTTATCGCCGCGGTGCTTCATGAGCCCGACCTGCTCATCATGGACGAGCCGTTCGCCGGGCTCGACCCGGTCAACACGGCGCAGCTCAAGGACGTGTTGCTCGAACTGAAGAAGTCGGGGCGGGCGATTTTGTTCTCGACCCATCGGATGGAGCAAGTCGAGAAGCTCTCGGACGCGATCTGCCTGCTCGATCATGGGAGCGCGGTGCTCTCGGGAAGCCTGCGCGAGATAAAGGCGCGCTACGGCAAGCGCTTCGTTCAGATCGAATACGAAGGCGACGGGCATCTGCTCGCGACGCATCCGATGGTCGAATCGGCGGCGGATTACGGAAATTACGCCGAGGTGCGTCTCAAGCCCGACGCCGACTCGCAGGAACTGCTGCGCGAGCTTGCGGCGCGGCTTCGGATCTCGCGATTCGAAGTAATGGAGCCGTCGCTCGAACATATCTTTATCGAGGCCGTGACGAAGGGCGATGGCGGCGCGCGGGCTTAGAAACACCTGGCTCGTGCTGAGACGCGAGTACCTGGAGCGCGTGTGGTCGCGCTCCTTCGTGCTGACGACGCTGCTGATGCCCGCGTTCCTGCTCGGAACGATCCTGCTGCCGGCAGTGCTGTCGGGGCAGGGCGGATCGCAGGCGCGCACAGTGGTGATCGTCTCGCCCGACGAAGCGTTCGGCGAATCGGTGCGCGATCGGCTCTTGTTCGAGAGCAACGGCACGTACGTGGCGCGGGTCGAAACTGGAGTATCGGCTGCGGAGCGCGCGCGGCTCACCGGCGAACTCCGCGCGGGAAAGATCGACGCCTACGTGTGGCTCGACTCCGAGGCGGTCGAGCACGGCGATATCGGCTATTTCACCAACAGCCCGAGCGATTTTATCGGCGCGGGGCTGATGCGCGACGCGGTTACCTACGCGATCCGGCGCGGGCGTCTTATCGCGCGCGGCGTTTCGCCCGAGCAGGCGGACTCGGTGCTGGCGGGGGTCAGGCTGCGCACGGTCAACGTCGGAGCGGCGGGCGGCGCGCACGGCGGCGAAGTGCTCGGCGGGATGATCGCCGCGTTCGGGCTCGTGTTCCTGATGTTTATCACACTGCTCTCGTACGGCGTGATGGTGATGCGGTCGGTGATGGAGGAAAAAGGCTCGCGCATCGTCGAGGTGCTGCTGTGCTCGCTCACCTCGAACGAGCTGATGGCGGGAAAGATAATCGGGACGGGCGCGGTCGGGCTTACGCAGGCTGCCGTGTGGACAGTGATGATCGTCGTGGCGATGCCGTTCCTGACGGCGGCGCTCCATATCGGCGCGGTGCATCTGGCGGCCTCGTGGTTCGTGTACTTCGCGGTGTTCTACGTGCTGGGGTTTCTGCTCTACGCCGCGATGTTTGCCGCGGTGGGAGCCGCGTTCGAATCGATGGAGGACGCGCAGCAGTGGAACATGGTGATCATTTCGCCGCTTATCGCGGCGACTGTGCTGATGGGGCCGGGAGTGACCTCGCCGGATACGCCGGTGACGATCGCGGCCTCGATGGTGCCGTTCTGCTCGCCGGTCCTTATGTACACGAGAATCGTCTCGGGCAATCCGCCGGCGTGGCAGATAGGGCTTTCGATCGCGATCCTGGTGGGAACGATCTGGTTCGCGATGCGCCTTTGCGGGCGAATCTATCGGGTCGGCATATTGATGTACGGCAAGCGGGTGCGTTTCGGCGAAATTGTCAGGTGGTTGCGCTACACGTGATGGCGCGGATGTGGCAAGTCTGACGGCGGAAGGTTGAGACGTCGCGAGGCGGGCGGTGCAAAGAAAGCGAGGCGAAACTTCACATCGCGAAAAATCGTTGCTATTTAAAGCACGCCGGACGACGAAGGCGGCCGCCCGGAGACCTTGGGATTTAAGATTGCCTGATTAGCCAGCTTTCGATTATAAGTTGAACTTTAGGGTCGCGGCGATCCTGAAGGCTGGAGAGTACTGTGGCAAGGAAAAAGATTGCGTTTATTGGTTCGGGCAACGTGGGTGCGACCTGCGCCCATCTGTGTTTTCTAAACGGCCTTGGCGACATCGTCCTGTACGACATTATCGACGGCCTTCCGCAGGGCAAGGCGCTCGACATGCTGGAATCCGCGCCGGTGGTGGGCGTTGACGCGAACGTGGTCGGCACCACGGACATCCGCGGAATCGAGGGCGCCGACTGCTGCGTGGTCACCTCGGGCTCGCCGCGCAAGCCCGGGATGAGCCGCGACGATCTGCTCAAGATCAACGCGAAGGTGATGAACGACGTGGGCACCGCCATAAAGGATCACGCGCCCAACGCCTTCGTGATCGTCGTGACGAACCCGCTCGACGCGATGGTGACGCAGATGAAGCGCGTCACCGGGTTTCCGAAGAACCGGGTGGCCGGACAGGCGGGCGTGCTCGACTCCGCGCGCTACCGCACTTTTCTCGCGACCGAGCTTGGAGTTTCGGTCCAGAGCGTGCAGGCAATGGTGCTCGGCGGGCACGGCGACGACATGGTGCCGGTGCGCAGCTACAC
>JAKAVX010000406.1 GCA_021827465.1 Deltaproteobacteria bacterium
AAGCCACCGAACGGAAAAAAATATCGCGGAGTTACGAGGGAAAACCGTGGCGCATCCGGGCGCACCTCGATAAAACGAAGCCATCGCGATGGCGCCATCCTCCGCTGTCCTCGCGCCCTCGTGAGCACTGCGCGCGCGGCGGTTTGTTGATTATGCGCCGCGCGTCAACCACTGGCCGGCCATCACGCCGTCGCCACACCATATTCCGTCCTTGACGACCGAACGGCCGTTGACGATCACGTGCTCGATTCCTGTTGGATCGCGGTCGGGCGTGCGCGCGTCGGCGTCGCATCCGATCTTGTCCGCGTCGAAGATGCAGAAGTCCGCCGCCGCGCCCGCGCGGACATAGCCGCGCCCGCGTAGATGCATCCGGTCGGCCGCCATCCCGGTCATCTTGTGGATCGCGTCCTCGAGCGAAAGCAGTCCGAGTTCGCGCACGTAGTAGCCCAGGATGCGCGGGTAGGTGCCGAAGCTTGCGGGGTTGTTGTGCCCCCGCGAGGTCAGAATCGTATCCATCTCGAAGGCGTTCAGCGGATGGCTCATCGCTGCGCGGAGCGCGTTCTCGTTGCGGTCGTCACCGCTGTAGAGATGAATCAGTACGCGGGCTCGAGTTCCGCTCTCGCGTGCGATTGTCAGGTAAGCATCGACGGGGTCAAGCTTCATCGCCTCGGCGATCTCGCCGAAGAACATCCCTTCGAAATGCTTGAGCTCGGGCTTGACGGCCCACATCAACTGGACCGTGTCATGGATGAACGGCTTGAGCGGCTGGAACCCTGCCGCAAGCCGCGCCCATCCGTCGGCGCTGTCGAGCAACTCCTCGAGCTGGTTTTGCGACCAGGCGGGAAAGATGATCCGAATCGTAGTGTTGCCGCAAGTGTAAGGGAATGTATCGAAGGCGACATCGACGCCGTCGTTCCGGGCCTTCTCGATATCGGCGAGGATCTCGTTGACGGTGGGCCACGTACGGCGGCCGACGAAGATCAGATGCGAGATCTGGAGCGGCGCACGCGCCTCGCGCGCTACCGACACCATCTCGCGAACCGCGAGCAGGTTGTGCGCGACTTCGCTCGAGAAGAACAGCGAGCGCGTCGAGTAGGCGCGCAGATGCGACGTCAGCACGCCGCCAGCCACGGCTGCTACGCGCGCCATCGCGGCAAGCTCGGCGGGTTTAGCGATCATTCCGGGAAAATACCCGAGCCCGGTCGAAAGACCGACGGCGCCGTCGGCCATCGCGCGCTCTAGCGTCGATTGCATCGCGCGCAGTTCCTCCGCCGACGGGTCGGCCGCCCTCGAGCCCATCACGCTGAGCCGGATACTGCCGTGTCCCGCGAGATGCGCAACGTTGAGCGCGAGGCCCTGACGCGTCAAATGCGCACCGTATTCGGCGACGCTAGTCCATTTCCAATCAAGCTTGCGCTCCGAAAGCATCTGCCCCGAAGCGTCGAGCAACCGCGTTTTCCCCGGAAATATCGGCGCAACCGAAAATCCGCAATTGCCGCCGACAAAGGTGGTGACGCCCTGCATCAGGAACGGCTTGAGGATCGAACCATGCTCCGGAATTGGCGCGATCCAATCCGAATGAGAATGCAGATCGATAAATCCTGGAGCAACGATCATACCGTTCGCATCGATCGCATTCGCCGCAGAAGCTTGCGCGCCTTCAATCGGGTCGAGGAGCGCAGCAATCCGGCGGTCTTTCACTGCGACGTCGGCGCGGCGGCGCGGAGCGCCGGAGCCGTCGATAATCGTGCCGTTACGAATCAGGAGATCGTATTCCATGCGCCGAAATTTAGGCGCATCGCCGTATTCGGCGCAAATCCGTCGTTCGCCACTTGCACGCGCGCGCGAGTGGCTGAGGCGTGACCGCGCATCTGCTCGAAGCAGTGCGGATCCGTTAGCTCACAGCGTGACAAGTCCATTGACGTTGCCGCCCGGACGCGGGCGCGCGGGAAACACGCGATCGATCTGCGCGTCGCTGAGTCCCATGTGTTGCCCGAGCACGATCGCAATCGGATCGCGGAAGTCGGTAGTGATCGCGAGATCACGGTCTTGGTAAAGCTCGTCGGGCTTGAGCCCCGGCCATCGCCCATAGACTTTGCCTCCGCGAACGGGACCGCCCATCACCCACATCACATTTCCGTGGCCGTGGTCGGTGCCGCCATTACCGTTTTCGTGCATCGTGCGGCCGAACTCCGAGATCACGAGCACTATCGTTTCCTGATAGGTCGCGCCGAGCGAGTCTTTGAAGCTCGCAAGTCCCTGTGCGAGCGAGCGCAGATGGCCCGCGAGCTGGCCGTCGGCGGCGCCTTGGCTGACGTGCGTGTCCCATCCGCCGAGCGCGAGGAAGGCGACGCGGATTGTTGGGTCGCGGCGCATTAAATGGGCGAGGCGATCTGTGTCCTGCGAGAAGCCTTGCGGCGAAGGCGCGCCGGCGTCGGCGACGGTCATATCCTGCTCGATCTCGGCGAGCAGTTTCTTGCGCGCCATCCGTCCGTCGCGGTACGCGACGCTCAGCGGATCGTTTCCGGTGTATAAGCGATCGAAAGCTTCTTCGATGAATGGCCGATCGAGCGGCATCGGGCGCGCCGCGCCGCGTCCGAGCGGCAGATTTGCGGCCGGCATCTTGCCGGTCAGGATGCGCGGCATCGTCGCGCCCATGCTGAGCGCTTCTGTCGGGCCGTGCGCTCCGGGAAGCTGCGCGAGCGTGCGATTGAGCCATCCGTCCTGCGTGCTTTTGACGCCGGGGGTGCCGCTTTCCATGTAGTCCTGCGCGTCGAAGTGCGAGCGCGTTGGGTTGGGCGAACCGCACGCGTGCACGAAGGCGAGCGAGCGCTCGCTCCACAGCGGCATCATCGGCGCCAGCGCGGGATGCATCCCGAAATAACCGTCGAGATCGAGCACGCCGCCCTCGGCGCCGGTGCGCCCGACTGCGATCGTGGGCCGCGATTCGTAGTAAATCGGATCGCCATGCGGGACGACGACGTTCATACCGTCAACCGCGCCGCGTAAAAATACCACTACGAGGCGATTTTTGTTCCCCGTCGATGCGAGCGAGCGTCCCGCCCATGCGTGCGGACTGAAGAGGACGATCCCGGCGGCGGAGAGTACGGCGGTGCGGCGCAGGAACGCGCGCCGCGACATCGTGTTTGGCGCGCGCATCGCACAATGCTCGCATCGCGATTCGCCGGCAAATAGCTTTTCGTCGATCGGTTCCATTGTAATTCCTACCGCAACATGAACTCCGGGCTGCCGAGGATCATTGCCGCGCGCAGTCTTGGTGGGGCGGATTCGATCGCATTCGTTGTGGTGGCTCCCAAAGCGCCAGGCCCGAGCGTGCTGGCAAGCGAGAGTGCTGACGGCGGCTTCATCCGCGGGCCAGTATGCGGAATATCGGGGCGCTGACGATCGGGAGAATTAAATTTGCCATTCATCGCGCCTGCGCCGCGGCGCATCGTGCGGTATTCACCTGCTTCTTCTTCAAACGGAGGCCGTTCGAGCGGTAGATTTCCGTTGCCGAAAGCGGTTGCAAAACTTAGTCGCATCACCATCCCGTCGGGATTCAGCCACGCGTCTTCGGTGTTCGAGTAACCGTTGGGAGTAGGGCATCCGTAGAGCGGCTGTCCGAGAAGCTGCATCGTTCCATAAAGCGGGCGATAGTTTCGGATTTCACCGCCGGCCGCGCGGGCGCAGGAGATCACGTACTCATAGGGCGATTTGAATTTCGCGCGATAAGAGCGTCGGTCCCAGAATTCAGGTGCCGCGAACATCACCGCCAACACTTCACGGATATCGCCGTCGGTCGCGAGGTAGCGCGTAGTCATCGGCGCCGTGAGCGAAACGGGCGGATTGTCGCAGACGAAATATCGTCCGAGTTCGAAGCTCAGATGGTTCGCTGTCGAAGGATGGCGCGC
>JAKAVX010000407.1 GCA_021827465.1 Deltaproteobacteria bacterium
CCTGATGCGTGCCCGCCCGTGATTCGAATCGGTAGAAATCCGGAGCTGATGGGCCAGGAACGAAACGGTCGGATATCCGAGCGCTTCGAGCCGAATCGCCAGCAGCGCCGCCGAGACCTGCTCCCCGGTCGAAACCAGAACGTCGGTCTCGCGCGGGTTGGGGGTTTCGCTCAGTTCTTGGGCAAGTCTGAACAGGCGGTTGGTCTCGCCCGCCATCGCGGAGACGACCACGACCAGATCATTGCTGCGCTTTCGGCTCTCAATGACACGTTCGGCCACCGCCTTGATCCGCTCGATCGAGCCGACCGACGTGCCGCCATATTTCTGAACAACCAGACTCATCGTACGGGGAGTCCCAGAATGCGCACATTTGCGAGCAAGGGCTAATTATGATGGTAAATTGTCACCCAAACTAGAGGGTTTCCGCATCGGCGGCGAGCATCGGAAACTCCGGGACTGTTTCATGAACAGCGGCGTCTAAGCTCGCCAAGAAGCGCCTGATAGCGCGAACTGCTAGCGCGAAATTCCATCCGCCGTCTGCTCGCCCCGGCGTAGCTGATCCGTATCGACAGCATCTCCAGCTCGTCCGCCTCTCTTAGACGTTCGAACCATTCGACCGCCGCGACAGCCTCCGAGAACAGGTATTCGCGCAGGCCCATGTCGTCGAGGCTTGGCGCTTCGAGACGATAGAGGTCGATATGGTAGAGCGCGAGACGGCCGCGGTGCTCTTGGATCATCGTGAAGGTGGGGCTGAGAATATCCTCTTCGTGAAGGCGCAGCCCGCGCGCGAGGCCCTTGATAAAACAGGTCTTGCCGGCGCCGAGTTCGCCGGTGAGCCCGATCAGCTCGCCACCCTGAAGCAGCGAGGCAAGCCGCCGTCCCCAGGCCTTGGTTTCGCGAGGTGAATTGCTCTCGACGACGAGAACGACTTCGTCCCCGGCGTCGGCGGGAGGTCCTGATATCGGGTTCATTATGAAGACGCGGCCGCGTCCAGGCCGCTTTGCGCATTATAACGCGGCTACGAAGCGAGCGCTTCGAGGGCGCGGGGAATTTCGTCGATAAGATCGCCGGTCAGGTAACCCACCGGTCCGATCCGTCTTGCAACGCGGTCGGCCGCGTATCCGTGCAGGAAAACCCCGAATGCGAGCGCGTCGAGCGGTTTCAACCCCTGCCCCATCAGCGCGCCGACCATCCCCGAAAGCGCATCGCCCATCCCCGGCGAGCCCATCCCGGGATTCCCTGTCGAATTAACATAGATTTCACCTTCGGAACCGCAGATAACCGAACGCGCGCCCTTGAGCAGGACGACGGCGCCGGTCCGTTCCGAGAGGCTTCGCGTAGCGGTTATGCGATCGGCGTTAACCGCACCGGTCGAGCTTCCGAGCAGACGGGCCATCTCGCCCGGATGCGGCGTCATCACGACCGGGCCGCGCGCCTCGCGCAGCCGTTCGCATCCGAGCCGCGAAAGCGCGTTCAGCGCGTCGGCGTCGAGAAGCATCGGACGCTCGGGGGCGGCTCCATGCGCGATAAGCCATTCGACCAACCGCTCGGTGTCCTCGCTCACGCCTATTCCGGGGCCGACGATCAGGGCGTCCTTGCCCTCGACGAGCGCCGACAACACGCCCGGCGCCGCGTCGGCGTCGAAATGTCCGTGGCGATCGGGTATCGGCTCGGTCATCAGCTCGGCCTGCCCCGAGGCGACGATATTCGCGACGCATTCCGGAATCGCGGCGGTGACAAGGCCGGCGCCCGTTCGCAACGCTCCGCGCGAGGTGAGCAGCGACGCGCCGCCCTTGCCACGGCCTGCGGCGATCACCATCACGTGACCGTTGAGGCCCTTGTGCGAGTTCATCGGGCGCCGTGCGATCAGGCCACGCACGTCGGCGGCTTCGAGGAAACGCCCGCGCGGCGCGATATCGTCGATCGCTGCCGGCGCAAACCCGATTTCGGCAATCCGAAGCTCGCCGCAATTGTCCGCGCCCGGATAGGAAACATGACCGAACTTGGCGAAGCCGAACGTGACCGTCATCGAAGCGCGCACCGCCGCGCCCATCACCGCGCCGGTGTCGGAGTTCACGCCCGAGGCGATATCCACGGCGATCGTCGCAACGCCGAGTGAGTTGATCATCTCGATCGCGCGCCGCGGCAGTCCCGCGACTTCCGCTTTGAGCCCGGTGCCGAAGACCGCGTCGATTACCGCTCCGGGGCGATGCGACAATTCGCGCGCGAGCGTCTCTTCCGCTTCGGCCTCGACGACCTTCGCGCCGGTTGCGAGATAATCCGAAAGCGCGCGCGCCGCGTCGCCCTTCACTGGCGCCGCCTTTCCAAGCAGCACCGCCCTCACCGCGATTCCTTCCTGCCGGAGCCTGCGCGCTACGACCATCCCGTCGCCACCGTTGTTGCCCTTGCCTGCGACAACCAGCACGCCCGAGCGCAACTCCTCGCCGTAGCGTTCCATCGCGGCAAGCGCGACCGCCTCGCCCGCGCGGGTCATCAGCGAGTACGACGCGACGCCGTATTTTTCCTGGCTCAGGCGATCGAGTTCGCGGCTTTGCGAGGCGCTGAGAAGTTTCATCGTCGTGGTACGCCCCGATGTTACCAAAAACGCGGGCCGGATCGGATGGCGGACAGCACGGTCTCTCGCCGAGGCGATTGCGAGATCTTCCGGCGCGGTTTAGCCTTGACCGCATCCGCAGATGGTCCATCTCAGCGTAAACGTCAACAAGATGGCGCTATTGCGCAATGCGCGCGGCGGCGATATTCCGAACGTGCTCAAGGCCGTGCGCACCTGTATCGAGGCGGGATGCCACGGCATCACGGTTCATCCGCGTCCCGACGAGCGCCATATCCGCCGAAGCGACGTGTACGAGATCGCGCCGGTCGTGATGAATGAATATGGGACCGAGTTCAACGTCGAGGGCTATCCGAGTCCCGAATTCCTGGACCTGGTATGCGAGGTCACGCCGACCCAGGTAACGCTGGTGCCCGACGCGCCCGACGTGCTCACGTCGAACCAGGGATGGGCGCTGGTCGAGCGCAACGCATGGCTTCGCGACGTGATAAAGCGCCTCACTGACTACGGGATGCGCGTCAGCCTGTTCGTCGAACCCGACGAAGAGACGGTGCGGCAGGCAAAAGAGTTCGGCGCGAACCGAATCGAGCTTTACACCGGGCCGTACGCGATGGCGTTCGGAACGCGCGAGGGCAGAGCCATCCTGAAGCGCCATCGCGAGGCCGCGCTCGTCGCGAAGAGCGTCGGACTCGGCCTCAACGCGGGCCACGATCTCAACCTCGACAACCTGCCCACGTATGTGAAAAACGTGCCCGGGCTGCTCGAGACGTCGATCGGGCAGGCGCTCATCGCGGACGCGCTTTACTACGGGCTCAAACGGACGGTCAGGATGTATTTGAAAGCGCTTGGCTCGAAGCCCGCCGCGCTGAAGCGCGCAAAACCCCGTTCCGCCGCGACGAAACGCGGGACGCAGCCAGCATCGCGCAAACGCTAGACGCCCACGTGTCTCTGGATTGCCGCGCCGATCTCGCGGGCGAGCGCGCTTATCTGCGCGTGGTCCTCGCCTTCGACCATCACGCGCGCAAGCATCTCGGTGCCCGAGTAGCGGACCAAGAGCCGCCCGCTGCCCGAAAGACGCGCCTCGGCGTCCGCGATCACGCGCGCAACGTCGGGCATCTCGCTTAGCGGCACGCGCTTGCGTACGCGGACGTTCTCCAACACCTGCGGCACGCGATGCATCGCGCGTAGCTCGCCGAGCGGCCTTCCCGATTCCGCCATCTGCGACAGAACCATCAGCGCCGAGATGAGGCCGTCGCCGGTCGTCGAATGGTCCATGAAAATGACGTGGCCCGACTGCTCGCCGCCGAGATTGTAGGAATTCGCGCGCATCTAGATC
>JAKAVX010000408.1 GCA_021827465.1 Deltaproteobacteria bacterium
GCGGAAACATAATTTGGGCGCCGCCTAAACTATAGACGATTGTCGCGCGACGGCCACGCACGAGATCCAGCACGTGGGTCCATTCGTCCCTCACCTTGGGCTTGGCCCAGAGTCCGGCGGTCGCAGCGCTGCGCACCTCCTGTGTCCATGTTTTTTCAAAGGTGTGGAGGGGAGATATCAACGAGATCGCGCCTGCCAGGAGAAGCGGCACGGCGAAGCGCCGATAGACCGGCGCGATATCGACGGCGGCGGCGACACCAATGACCAGCAGGTACCGGTAATAGATCCAGGAATATTTGTTTCCGAAAAACAGGGTGATGAACGCCACGTGGAGAACAGCGCAGGTGATAGTCAGCTCGCTTCTAGCCGGGAGTTCGAAGGGCGATTTCCTCAGCGCCTCGCGCAGCGCCGCGATCGCTGCGACGACAAGATACGCGGTCAGGAACGCCCAGAATCCGACGAAAGATCTCAGCTAGTATAGCCAGCACTGTGTCGGATCCTCCTCCCAGAACAGGCGCCCGGTTCCAGTGAAGAAGCCGAAATGGTGCAGACGGTAATTGGCCGCTCCGGTGATCGGGAACACTGTGTGTAGGAGCGGCGCAATGCCGAAGTCGAGCGCCAGAAGAAGGAGCAGGCCGGTGAAGACGACGGCGGCCGGCGCGAGAGCGCGAGCCCATGCGCGCAACCTATCCGCCACGCGGCTCCGAAGTTCGGTCGCGATGAGGATCAGGAGCAGCAGAGAGTAGAAATAGCCCATGCTCGGGTTTGGCAAGAACCGCGGCCGAGCTGAATGCGAGCGCTCCGGGCTTGTTCCCCCGCGCCTGCTCTGCAAGCCCCTCGCAGATTGGGGTCGCCTCGAGCACGTGCGCGAAGTGTATGTAACTTAGCGGCAAGGCAAAGAGCATCCCGACGACCGGCGCCGGATTGTATTGGTTGAAGAACGTGTCCACGGTTTCGCGGACATCGCCGAGCACGAGCCTAGCCCGGGTGAGCTTCGGGCGGAGTGCGTCGACGTCCATCCGGTACTGCGAGCGACGAAACCAGTAAGGCATGTCCTCAGACGCGCCCAAATTCGGCAAACCGTCGCCGGTGTCGAAACCGTACAGTTCGATGCGCACGCCGAGTCCCCGCTCGACTCGCGCAGCGAATTGCTCGAGGAAGAGCGGCCCGTTGCCGCCCGCGACGCCGAATTCGATCGCCGACATCGCATCCATCCCGAGCTTCTTCGCAAGCACCGCCGCGTAATACAGACAGTATGCGTAATAGGGCCGCTCCGTGATGTTAAGCGCTATCTAAACGTCGAGAGGAAGCCTTACGTGTCTGGCGAGCCAGCGAATCCCGCGGCGTATCACGGCGGCGGGCAGCGACACGGCAACCGGAGGTTGGGAAAGGGCACGGAGGATCCTGTTCATAGATACCCTCGGCTGACTTCGCGCAGGCCGAAGACTAGTTCGGCACCCATAAAGAGTCAAAGACCATTTGTCTAGACGAGATAGGTCGTACAGCGAGTCGGACTCGACCTATGCGGGCGCGAAAGCGCTGAATTAACGCTTCGATGAGAAGCTCGTTTCGTTCGACCGGATTCAGCGGGCAGGATTGCCCGTCCCTGGCTCACTTGGAGCCAAACATTTTACGAGCGGTTTTGGCTTCAAGGAGCCGCCAGATCGAGCTTTAGGACGCCCAGGCCATCCGATGCGGAACAGTATAAACATCCACTGTCTCTGAAAGAGTTGCCTTCTCGATGACAGCGATAAGTATTTTTAAATCGCAATAGGTCACGTTACGGACGCAAGCAGAGCTTAAAATCTCATTGTCTTCGCTCAGCTATTCTGGGATTAATCTTTCCAACGCACGAAAGCTTGACATAAAGCATGTAAGCCACTAAATCCGATAGGCGTAGCATTTGGCAGTTAAAGCTGATTCGGGATTGCCCAATCGAGGCAGAAGTGATCGTCTGCAACGCTTCATGCTTCACGTGAGTATCGTGTAGCCGGAACCGGTCAGCTTTTTCACAGGGCCTTCGCGGCCTCCGAGGGTGGATGGGGATCTGGGGGATGGGCATTGCCTGTTGGAGGGCCCTTGTCGCTGTATGGCGCGGCAAGGGATGGCGGACGCTTTGCCTCAGCGCTGAGGGGCGGTATATCCAAGACGTGTAACTTGGTGCGCCGTTTGAGTCTGGGCTTACGATCCTCTGCGATCTACCTCGCGAAGTCATCCCCGAACGGATAGAGAGCCTGCGGCTCAGGAGCTAAGTGGTGAAACAACCGAGGAAGCACGATCTCTCGGTGGTAGAAGGGCCGGGCGGCTCGAACGACTCCGAGACGCTCGCGCTGTCGGACGCTAACGCGAGCCTGTTCGGGTACTGGCTTATCCTGCGCCCGCGATTGCGCGTGGTGGCGGCGCTGACGCTCGTCGTGGTCGCCACGGTTTACGTTCTGGACAAGTACGTCAGAACCCAATGGTACCAGGCGACCGCGATAATTCGTCCGGCCTCGCGCGAGGGCCCGATCTCGCCGCTTGCGACCATGATCGGATCGACGTCACTGGCCGCGAGCCTGAGCGCTCTCACCAACGTGGGAGGACTCGGCGACGAGATCGCGAACGACGCGGCGAAATACATGACGCTGCTGAAGAGTTACGGATTCACCGTCAGCCTCGTGGAGCGGCACAATCTTCAGCCGATGCTGTACCGCAAGTCGGAGATCTCCCGGCTGACGCATCCCTTCGCGAAGCTTCCGGCCTCGCCGGAGACGCTGCACTGGATCTGGTACAAGGGGATGCGGGCGCGGTTCAGCTATCATTACAACGAACCCGACGGAAATCTCATTCTTCACTTCATGTCGCCGGACAAGGCCGAGGCGAAGCAGGTTCTCCGGTATTACATCAGCGACCTGCGCTTGCGGCTGCGCAGCCGCGCGGTCGAGGAGACGAGCGGCGCGGTCAGCTCGCTGGAGAGCGCGCTTAAGGAGACGCCGGACCCGCTGATCGAGCAGCAACTGGCGCTCCTGGTGGCGGAGCAAATCCAGCAGGAGAAGACCGCGCAGGCGGAGGCCGACTTCGCGTTCGCGGTGCTCGAGCCGCCGTTCGTCGCGCAGGGTGTCTATAAGCCGAATGCCCTGCTGCAGAGCGCCGTGGCGCTGGTTCTGACCCCGCTTCTCTGCTTGGTCTCTATTGTCCTTTATCAGCGGGTGTATCTGCCTATCCGTGAAGCCGAGCAGGCCCTGTCCGCCGGCCACCGCGCGCACGATTTGAATGCGCCGGTGGAGAACGGCGTCGCGGGGCACGGCCGCGGCGATCTTGAAGATGCTCGACAAATGAAGCTCTGAAGTTCCTGCGTCCGCTGCGAACCCGAACCGCGTATCGCCGCGCGCGAACGGCGCGCCGGCCCGGCAAGGGCAGCGCAGTGGGACCGTCGTAAAGCGAAAGAGTCGTTCCTGAGCGCGCGGGCGCCTGAAACGCCCCGCGGCGCAGCCTTCTTCCACCGATGCTTGCACGACGCGAAAGACTATTTGCGGAGCTTGTGGCGCTGGCCGACGCGACCACGCTGGTCCTGAGCATCCCGGTCGCCTGCGCCCTGTATTCGCAGGCATCCTCGGCGAAGGGCGGCTTCTGGAACATCATGGCGGGACATCTGATGGTCCTGTGGGTCGCGCTCGCGCTCTGGACATTCCTCGCGCGCCGGATGGGGCTCACCGACTCGGCCGCGTACGCCTCGCTGGGCCGTCTCGGCGCGCGGACGCTGCGCATCCATATCCTGGGCGGACTCGGCCTGATGAGCACGGAGTTCCTGACGAACCCGGCGGCCAGCCGGCTGTTCACGTTCGAGTTCCTCGCGGTAAGTTTCGTCGCCCTCTCGGCGGAGAAGCTGTGCGTGCGGGCGATGCTGCTTCATCGCGCCGAACGAA
>JAKAVX010000409.1:0-2259 GCA_021827465.1 Deltaproteobacteria bacterium
GATCGGCCGCGTGACTGGGATCGGCATCGCCGGCAACATCCGGCGGCATTATTCCGTTTGGGTGCTTTATCCAGTTGTTGCACTATTGCTGGTTGCCAACGTGATTAATTTGGGTGCCGATATAGGCGCGATGGGCGCGGCGCTGAAACTATTGGTCGGTGGCCCGGCGCGTTTATATTCGGTCGAATTTGGGCTAGTTAGCGCGATAACCGCAATACTAGTTCCATATTCCGAGTATGCACGGATACTCAAATGGTCGGCGCTGGTGCTGCTAGTGTACGTCGCGACGGCCATTGTCGTTCACGTGCATTGATTATCCGTGCTGACGGCGACATTTATTCCCAGCGTCTCACTATCAACGGGTTATTTGTCTGCGTTGATGGCAGTATTCGGAACCACGATTAGTTTCTATCTATTCTTTTGGCAGGCGTCTCAGGAAGTAGAAGAACAGGAGGCAGAGGCGGGCGAGAAGCCCCTGAAGCACGCTCCGGGGCAGGCACCGGCACAACTCCGGACGATGCGGACGGGCACCTACCTCGGGATAAGATTTTCGAATTTTATCGCTTTCTCTATCATGCTCGACGCAGCCGCCGTCCTTCACGCCCACGGTCAAACCGACATCCAAACCGCAACGCAGCGTTTCTCAAGGGTTTCTAGTTCATCGATCGTCTGCGGCCAGTCGTTGTGCAGGGTTCTGGAGGATTAGCGCGCGGCGCTCGGCTCATCGAGCACTTTGGAGAACGGGTTAAACCGTGACGGGCTTACAAGTGCGCCGATTCATTCGAGACACGGGGACCCGTGCGATCCCGGCCGTTCTTTCGATTCTTCACGCGTCGCGGGCCGCGACCACGCCGAATCTCGCCTGTCGCTTTGGCGAAGAACATCAAATTGCCGGACGAATCCGCCAATTAGTGCGCTTGATGCGCCGGTCTGGCGGCGTCGGTACCGGCGTTCGACGCGACGGCGCGATCGAATCCGGGAATTATCGCCTCGATAAACGCGTTGCGTAACACCTGAGAGAGCGCCTGCCAGATGCTGATATCGGGGCTCGTGAGTTTTCCCTTGAGGTCGATCTCGCTCGCTACCTGCTGGGTGCTGGAATTCTTGAGCAGACGGGAGGCGCCTCCAATTGCCAGTTCTTTGGCCTGATGCAAGATGCCAGCGTTCTTGTCCTTCTGGTACTTATAGACCTCGAGATTTGCGAACATCGGCTTAACGTAGCCGTTAATTTCGCCGTCTTTAGTGTTGATATCCGAGAAGACGGAGAACCGGCCGGCCGCCACGTCGAATCGGCCGTAGGCGCGCAGAATATCGTTCATAGCTGGCAGGTCGGTGTTCTGGATGGCCACCTTCAGGTTCAATGCGGGTCCTTGGCGACTCGCTAGAAAATCACCTCCTGCGCTGGTATCGCCGCTGCCCATGAACTTGCCGCGAAGCGTCAAATCCGCGGGCCCTTGACTCTGGTGATTGGACAGATTCCTGAGCGCCAGGTGGGTGTCATTGATGAAAAGCCGATAGTTCGGGTTGGTAGTTTTGTCGGTGAACGAGAAATTGCTGTGGGCGATGTCAAGTTCACGCACGCTAATATCTACCGCCGGTCGATTGTTCTGCTTCTCGATCTGCTTACCGGTCTCTTTTACTCTCTTCGCTTCTGCTTGCCTGGTCGCTAGCGAATGAACATAGCCGACGCCAACCCCCTCGACGGTGGCATTATCGACATCGACCCTGGTTATCTTTGGCGAGTACTCGAGTAGACCGTTGCTGGACAGCCGTCCTCCGCTCACCTCGACATTGATCTGGCGAATCTCGGGATCGAAAGCGCTCAGCGGCACGTTCGAGATCGTGTACTGCGCGCGGGCGCCCGGGAAAGGCTCTTCGAGGAAGTTGGCATGCCCGTCGATGGTCGCCCGGCCGCTGCCGAAGATCGCTAGGTTAGCGTGAAATCGTGACGGGTAAACGTTGTTGGGCGCGTGGATATTGCGGATGTTGTCGCTCGTGAAATTGAGATTTGCCAGATGCAATGGCGGGTTGACCGCATCCTGAATGTAGACGACGTCTCCATTCTCGATAGTGAAACGGTTTATCTTGAACGGGTAGGCGGCCTCGAGCGCGTCCTGCCAACCCTTCTTCCTCAACGGGACGCCGCTCTTTTTTTCCGCCACCAACTGAGCCTGATCGATGTGAATTTTCGGATGCGAAAGAAGCACGTCCGCCACTACGCGACGTGAAAACAGCTCCTTCATTTGGATATGGAAGCGC
>JAKAVX010000409.1:2269-3897 GCA_021827465.1 Deltaproteobacteria bacterium
GTTGCGGATGTGCCTGCTGAATGACCTTGAGGCCACTCAAAGTCAGAATCCCGCCGACCAATTGCAGGTGAGCCTGGGCTAGCGCCACATGGTAGCCCTTGAGTTTCTGGTTCATCGCTGCCTGGGTTCGCGCCCGGATAATGTTGTCTAAGAAGAATGAAGCGATGAACAACACGACGAGCAGGCTCGCTAACATCGCTCCGCTCCAGAAAAGAAGCCGATGCCTTTGATAAGCGCGCACGCCTGGGGAATCGGAAATCATGGGCACTTCTAATCTTGAAAAGTACACTCCTTAGCGGTCGCACCTTGATCAAATCGGCGAAGCTTCCGCGCGTTCCACGCGATGGTGGTGACTCTTCCTGCTGAACGTCCGGAGATGCTGTTCGTTTGCATGGATCAGGATACCTGCTTTGACCGCTTTTCGAGGATGTCTCAGCGAGCGGTCTCGCTGTTGATGAATAGGCATCAAGCGTGCCGAAGCAAATTCGGTTGTACAGCTCGTTTGAGCCGTACATCGAAGGTAATGAATTCCAGGCTGGTTTGTGCAAAAAGTACCGCCTGTGGCGCAACAAATTCGCCTCGGTCTTAGCGTTTGGGGAATGGTCTGGGTATTGGAGGGCTGTGGTGGTTCCTCAAAAGCCGTTCGTGATCGCCTCCGCGTGGTCGCACGGGATATAATATCAACCATGCGCTGCGTCCCGGTCGGGAGCAGCGCTTGGCGCTGAGCCGGGGGGAGAGGAACGCGCGATGGCGAGCCCACGCAGGCGGGGGAGGGGGACGGCTACGGCTGGACGATTGCGTCACGCGCTTAAGCGGGTTGGCGTGCGGCGCGCGGTCGCGGGCATGTTCCTGTTGTTCGCCTTCGGCTGCGGTTTTTATCTGGCACAACTTTACGGCGAGATATCCGCGCTCATCGAACAGCGCGAAGCCGCGCTGACGTCGGCCGTTTACTCGGCACCGCTCAAGATCGAACGCGGTGAAGATCTCGCCCAGCTCCATCTGATCGACCGCATCGAACGCCTCAGCTACACACGTGTCGCTGAGCCGGCTCATCCCGGCGAATACTCGCTGACGCCCGGCCGCGTAACGATTTATTTGCGCGGCTTTCGCGAAGGGATGCGCGAATATCAACCGGCCCTGGTCCATCTGATTCTCGACGGCACGATAATCGAGGGCGTGGCAGACTCTTTCGGCGCAGCGCTACCCGCCGCCATCGTCGAGCCCGAGGTAATCGGGCGCCTGCTGCCCGGAACGCCGCCTGAGCGGGTCGAAGTCCAATTGAATGAGCTGCCCTCTTACTTGGTGCGCGGCCTGCTGGCGACCGAGGACCGCTATTTTTACTATCATCCGGGATTCGACCCGGTGCGGATGATCGAGGCGGCGATCGCCGACCTGCGGTCGCATCGCCTTGCTCAAGGCGCGAGTACGCTGACCCAGCAGTTGGCACGTACCTTCATCGATCGCCGCGAGCGCACCTTCACGCGCAAGCTGCGCGAGCTCGCCGTGGCGCTGGTGATAGAGATCCGGCTCAGCAAGAACCAAATTCTGGAGCGCTACGTCAACGACGTTCCCATGGGCGCGTACGACGGCACACCGCTTATCGGGATGCCTCTGGCGGCGCATTACTT
>JAKAVX010000410.1 GCA_021827465.1 Deltaproteobacteria bacterium
GAGAAGCTCAACATCTGGACCGGCGCCCCGAACCTCGCGAAATGGCGGCGAATCGTAAAGACCGCGCAGAATCCGAAGGTGACCGTCAATATCGCGGTGGTCGGCAAGTACGTGAACCTGGTCGATTCGTACAAGAGCCTGCATGAGGCGATAAAGCATGGCGCTATCGCCAACGAGGCCAAGGTCGTAATCGACTACGTCGATTCCGAGGAACTGGAGAAGCAGGACCCCGCCCAGCGTCTCGCCCAGGCGCACGCGATTATCGTTCCCGGCGGATTCGGCGAACGCGGCACCGAGGGCAAGATTCGCGCGATTCGCCACGCGCGCGAGAGCAAAGTGCCGATCCTCGGGATCTGCTACGGGCTGCACATGATGGTGATAGAGGCGGCGCGTAATCTGCTCGGACTCAAACGCGCCAACTCGACCGAGATCGCGGGCGATACGCCCGACCCGGTGATCGACATCATGGCGTCGCAGAAGGACGTTACCAAAAAGGGCGGCACGATGAGGCTCGGCGCGTGGCCGTGCGTGCTCAAGCCGGGCTCGCTGGTTTACTCGCTTTACCGGCGCGCGCGCATCAGCGAACGCCATCGCCATCGCTACGAAGTCAACAACGCCTATCGCGCCCGGCTCGAAAAGGCGGGTCTCATCGCGACCGGCGTTTCGCCCGACGATCAGCTCGTCGAGATCATGGAACTCAAGGGGCATCCGTGGTTCCTCGGATGCCAGTTCCATCCCGAGTTGAAATCGCGTCCGCTCGATCCGCATCCGATGTTTCGCGGTCTGGTCAAGGCGGCTGTGACGCGGCGCGCGGCGCTCGCTCCGCGCGAGACGAAGGTGCATCCGATCAGGTCGGTGTCGTGAGCGTAGCCGAGGTCAACGCGGGCGGCGTGATTTTCGGCGGCCCCGCGCTGGTTCTGATTGCGGGACCGTGCGTAATCGAGAGCGAGGAGTCATGCCTTAGGCACGCCGCCCGTCTCCGCGAGATCACGCTCAAGGCCGGCTATCCGTTCGTCTTCAAATGCTCCTTCGACAAGGCCAACCGCACCAGCCATAAGTCGTACCGCGGTCCCGGTCTCGACAAGGGTCTTCAGATTCTCGAAAAAGTGAAGCGCGAGGCCGGGGTTGCGGTGCTGACCGATATTCACGAGCCGTCCCAGGCGCGCGTGGCCGCGGCGGTCGTGGACGTTATCCAGATTCCGGCGCTCCTCTCGCGCCAGACCGACCTCGTCCACGAGGCGGCGCTGACCGGATGCGCGCTTAACCTGAAGAAGGGACAGTTTCTCGCACCCTGGGACATGCGCGCCGTGGTTGCGAAGGCCGAGGCGGCGGGCAACCGGCGCGTGATCGTGACCGAGCGCGGAACCTCATTCGGCTACAACAACCTCGTCTCCGACATGCGATCGCTTGCTATCATGCGCGGCTTTGGCTACCCGGTCGTGTTCGACGCGACCCATTCCGTGCAGTTGCCCGGCGCGGGCGGCGAGCGCTCCGGCGGCCAACGCGAGTTCGTTGCGCCGCTTGCGCGCGCGGCGGTCGCGACCCGGGTGGACGGGGTCTTCATGGAGGTTCACGAGGATCCCGATCGCGCGCTCAGCGACGGCCCGAACTCCTACCCGCTCGATCTGCTTCCGGCGCTTCTTGGCGATCTCAAGCGCATCCACGAAATCGCCCGCGAAGTTACAGCTCATTGCTAGCAAATTCGCGCAGAACAGCATTTTTTTGCGTCTGGATGCTGCCTGAATGCCCCGTCTCGGCGAGACTCCGTTTACTTGGAAAATTCGCCTTGATAGCCTTCATAACGGCAAGCGATGAGTCCCCGACGGATCGCCAAGGTGTTGACGGGATTCGGCGCCGTCGCGCTGGTGGCGCTGATCGGGGCCACGGTCTATATCGTCCATCACCAGTCGTCTCTCTCGGTAACCAAGGTTGCGGGCCTTGTCCCCGGCGCACTCCTGCACGCGCATAATTTTCACTGGGTGCAGATGAAGGCTGGTGCGCCTCAATGGACGCTGACCGCGACCGACGCAACCTATTCGGCAGACCGGACTTCCGTGATCCTGGCCGACGCGCGGCTCAAGATGAGATCGAGCAGCGGCAAGCTGGTGCTTGTTCAAGCGCCGCACGCGGTGTTGACGCTCAACGGAAATCACGTGACCCGGGCCGATCTGAGCGGCGGCACCAGCGTTCATTATGGAGATTTCCTGCTGACCACCAACGAAATCGTATTTTTTCCCGACCGGGACGAGATGCACGCGCCGGGTCACGTCGCAATCGAGGGTCAGGGCATCAGGATCATCGGTATCGGGCTGACCGGCCATCCCAAGGTGCGCGAGTTCGAGTTGCTCAAACAGGTGCATACGGAGATCACGCCCAAACCTGCCCATGCGGCGGATTCCAGGGAAAGTTGATTCCATGAATCGTCTTGCCATCCTGGCGGCTTTTGCGATCGGCCTTGCGATATGGCCGGGTGCGCCAACCGCGGCATGGGCGGCTTCGCCGGCGGCAACCCCGGCGCCCGAGGCGCTGCCGTCGAACACGATATCGCCCGCGCATCGCGCCGAGCCGGTGAAAGCGACCTCGGCGAAGGCAACTTCGACCAAGGCAACTTCTACGAAGGCGACTTCAGCGAAGGCGGCTTCGGCCAAAAAGGATTCGAAGCAGGCGGCGGGCAAGCCTTCTCCGTTCTCGGCGTTCGCGATGGGCTCGAGCAGAGGACCGATCAATATTTCGTCCGACACCCTTTCACTGGATTACAAGGGCAAGACCGTCCTTTTCTCGGGTCACGTCCACGCGATTCAAGCCAATGGCGGGCAGCAGCTCACGTGCGAGCGGCTCAAGGTCATCTACGGCAAGGACTTCAACGACTTGCGGGAGATGATCGCCGACGGAAACGTGCGGATGAGCCAGGGGACGCGATGGGTCACGGGCGATCATGCGGTGATGAACCAGACGCGCCGGACCGTGATCCTGACGGGCAGCCCCGTGGTGCATGACGGAACCGACCAAATCACCGGCTCGAAGATAACCGTGCATATGGATAGCGGTAAAAGCGTGGTCGAAAATGCGCGCGCGCTGATCTTCCCTAAGCAGTCGGAAACGACCGATAATGTAATGGCGGGCGGAGGCGCCCAGTGAGTTTTTGGCGGCTGGCCTATGGCGCTTGAAGTAAAGCTCGGACAAGACCTGCGATTGCGGCAGCAGCTCGTGATGACGCCGCAGCTCCAGCAGGCGATCAAAATTCTTCAACTTTCGCTCCCCGAGCTGGAGACCGTGGTTCAGTCGGAACTCGAGCAGAACCCGATGCTCGAGCCGCTCGACCAGAGCTCAACCGAGATGACGCTTGAGAACGGCAACACCTCCGCCGAAATCGAGGAAGTCGAAGCCGCTTCGCAGAAAGACCAGCTCGGTGAAGAAGCCGCGCCGAAATCCGAAGCGTCCGACGACGCGCCGCTCGCGGACGAGATGCCCCCTATCGACGAGCGCCTCGACGGTATCCAGAGCGAAGCGCGCGACGCCGCCGTCGAGCTGGAGCAGTTCAACCGGCTCGAGAAGCTCGACTGGCGCGAATACATGGAAAACTATTCGAACAACTGGCAGGAGACCGAACCGGCCGATCCCGACGAGGAACGCCGCCAGACGCTCGAAAATACCCTTACCTCGCGCACGTCGCTCGAAGATCACCTGATGTGGCAGCTCAGGCTTTCGAGCCTGAGCGACGCCGACCAGCGTATCGGCGCGACCATCATCTACAACCTGAACGACGACGGCTACCTGGAGACGCCGCTTTCGGAGCTGGCCGCGCAAATCGAGACCGATACCGAAAGCGTCGAGCGCGTCTTGAAGCGCGTGCAGCAGTTCGATCCGCCCGGAGTCGCCGCGCGCGACCTGCGCGA
>JAKAVX010000411.1 GCA_021827465.1 Deltaproteobacteria bacterium
GCCGATTCACTGGCGCGCGAAATCGTTCTGACCGTGAGCGAGATCGAAACCGCGGTCGGGGTCTGGAGCAAATTGCGCTTTCGCGCGTTCTGCCCGATCTGGAAGAACCCGTGGATGGCCTTCAACGCGGACACCTACTCGCACGACGTTCTCCGGATGCTCGGTTTCAACAATATCTACGCCTCGGCGGGGGAGCGTTACCCGATGACCACGCTTGCCGAGGCGCTCGAACTCAGGCCCGACGTGATCCTGCTTCCCGACGAGCCCTACGCGTTTAGCGAGCGCGACGTGGAGGAACTGAAGGCCGCGGTCCCGCCGCCGCTCTCGCGCCGGGTGCTGGTGGTTAGCGGGCGCGACCTGCATTGGTACGGCGTGCACATGGTCGGCGGGCTGAAATCTCTCGCGGATCGGCTGGCGCGCCTGCGCGCCGCGATGCTGTGAAGGGCGCGGGCGCATTTGCGCTGGGCACGCAAACGATTTAAACAATTCCCGTCGCACACCCGCGTAAGGCCGCGCGCGATTCGGAGAAGGAGAAGGATTAACTATGTCCTCAGCACCGCCGCTTAGCGGCGTCAAGGTACTGGATTTGACCAAGCTCGCGCCGGGTCCGTTCTGCACGATGATCCTGGGCGATCTTGGCGCCGAAATCATCAAGATAGAGGAACCCGGACCGCCGACCGGACGCCGCGCGCAGCAGGCCGGCGCCGCCGGAACCCAAGGTCCCGCGACCGCCTTCAGCGGCTCGCCCTACAACGCCCTCAACCGCAACAAGAAGTCGATCGGGCTCAACCTGAAGAGCGGACCCGGCAAGGAAATCTACCTTCGGCTCGCGCAGCGCGCCGATGTCGTGGTCGAGGAGTATCGCCCCGGCGTAGCCAAGCGGCTCGGGATCGATTACGAAACCCTTTCGGCGCGAAACCCGCGCCTCATCTACTGCGCGATCACCGGGTACGGCCAGGACGGACCGTATCGCGATCACGTCGGCCACGACCTCAACTATATCGCGACCGCCGGCGCGCTCTCGCTGCTCGGACGTCCCGGACAGACGCCCACGATTCCGCACAATCTCATTGCCGATTACGCGGGCGGCGGGATGCACGGCGCAATTGGCGTGCTCGCGGCGCTGATCGCCCGGCAGACAACCGGCCGCGGCCAGTACGTGGACATCTCGATGCTCGACGGAGCGGTCGCGCTGCTGGTCCAGGCGCTCTCGAGCTTCTTCGCCGGCGGACAGGTCCCCAAGCGCGGCGAAACGATGCTCGACGGAGGGATTCCGAACTACAACGTCTATGCGACCTCCGACGGCAAGTTCATCACGATTGGCGCGATTGAGCCGTGGTTCTTCGCCAATCTTTGCCGCGCGCTCGGATGCGAGCAGTTCATTCCGTACGAATTCGATTCCGCAAAGCGCGAAGAGATCCATCGCTTCTTCACCGAGAAGTTCAAGACCAAAACCCGTGACGAATGGTTCGAGCTTCTGACCAAAACCGATATCTGCGTGGGCCGGATGCTGACGCTCGACGAGATCGACAAGGACTCGCAGATACGCGCCCGCAACATGATCGTCGAGCTCGACGCGCCCGGCGTTGGCAAGGTCCGCCAAGTCGGAATCTCTCTCAAACTTTCCGAAACTCCCGGCTCGATTCGCTCCTTGGCGCCCACTCTCGGCCAGCATACCGCGGAAGTTCTCGGCAGCCTCGGCTACAGCGCCGAGCAGATCGAGCGATGGCGCAGCGAGGGCGCGATCAAATAGCGCTTCGCTTCGTTCGTGCTGTTCGCCGGCCGCTTCGGGTCAAGTCCGACGCGGCCGGTTTCTCTTTTTTCGATTGCCTGCGCGGGCGGGGTCCGCCTAAGATTGCTCCATGCCGGAACAACAGGTCCTGTTCATGCGGGGCCCGTGGAATCCGCTTCACGTCGAGCGGGCCGAGGGCGCGTACCTGTACACGAGCGATGGCCGCAGGATTCTGGACGCCGGAAGCGGCGCGGTGGTCGTCAACGTCGGCCAGGGGCGCGAGGAGCTGGCCCGTATCGCCGAGCGCACCGTCCGCCGCCTCAACTACGTCGTTCCGGTGTGGATCTCGCCGGAGCGCGAGCAGCTTGTCCAGCGACTCTCGCAATGGATTCCGACTGGAGTTGACAGATTCTTCCTGACCAGTGGCGGGTCGGAATCCGTCGAGATGGCGCTCAAGTTTGCGATTCTTTACCACAAGACGAACGGCGAGCCCTCGCGCACCAAGATCATCTCGCGCCGATTCTCCTATCACGGCAACACGATGGGCGCGCTGTCGGCCGGGAGCAGCCTGCGCCGCGCCGATTACGAGCACGTGCTCTTCGATTGGCCGAAAATCCCGCCCTCGTATTGCTACCGATGCCCGTTCGAGAAGACCTATCCGGGCTGCGATATCGACTGTGCCGACGCGCTCGAGCGCGAAATCGAGCGCCAGGGCGCGCGCAACGTCGCCGCCTTTATCGCGGAGCCCATGATGGGCGCGAGCGGCGGCGCGGTTCCTCCCGTCAAGGAATACTGGCCGCGCCTTCGCGAAATCTGCGACCGTCACGGTATCCTGCTTATCGCCGACGAAGTGATGACCGGGTTCGGGCGCACCGGGCGACGCTTCGCCGTCGAGCATTGGAACGTCAAGCCCGACATCATCGTCGGCGGCAAGGGGCTGACCGGCGGCTACGTCCCGATGGGCATGATCGCGGTTGACGGGCGGCTGGTCGAAAAGTGCGAGGACGCCCACGCGGACTTCATGTTTTTCACCTACAGCGCCCATCCGCTCGCCTGCGCGATGGCCGACGGCGTGCTCTCGATCATGGAGCGCGAGCATCTGGTCGAACACGCCGCCGAAATCGGCGCGCGCATGGGCGCTCAGTTGAAGGAGCGGCTCTCGGGCCATCCGATGGTCGGTGACATCCGCGGCTCCGGCCTTTTCTGGGGTATCGAGCTGGTCCGCGACCGCGAGCGGCGAATCCCGTTCCCGCCCGAGGCCAAATGCGTGAGCCGCGTGCTTGGCGAGGCGGTACGCCGCGGGATGTTCTTCTATCCCGCCAGTGGGATGGCGGGCGCGGCGGGCGGCGACGCCATGATGATCACGCCGCCGTTCGTGATCGGTGACAAAGAGGTCGAGTTCATCGTCAATACCGCACGCGCCGCGCTTGACGAAGTTTACCCAACGATGGCGTCGTAGTTGGGTTAGGAATACGTTGGCGTTGCATAAGGCGAGAGCGCGCAGTGACGCTCACGCGCACCGTGCGAAGCTGGCTGCTATTCGATGCCTGCGCTTAATCTTCGCTGAAAGAGACTGGTAGTGTTGATTGCCGCGCGTCTGCGGCCGTTACGAGACGGAAAAAAAGACAACCCAAGCCAATGCCTGAAAGCATAATCGGTCCCACTTCCCATTACTTCTATTCCCAGCGCTTGAAGCTCCATTACGTGGACTGGGGCAATCCCGGCAAGCCGCTCATGATCCTGGTCCACGGCGGCCGGGACCACTCGCGCAACTGGGATTGGACCGCGCTCGACCTCCGCAAGCATTACCACGTGATCGCGCCCGACTTGCGCGGCCACGGCGACTCGGACTGGGCCGTGGGCGGAAGCTACGCGATGGTCGATTACGTGCTCGACCTCGCGCAGTTGATGAGCGCGATGGGCAATCAGCCGGTCACGCTGGTCGGACACTCGCTCGGCGGCGGAATCGTGCTCCAGTACACGGGCGTGTTTCCGGAGACGGTCGAGAAGGTCGTATCGATCGAGGGACTCGGCCCTCCGCCCTCGATGATCCGCAACGTGCCCGCCCATGAGCGGATGGGCCACTGGATAGGCGAGATGCAGACGCTGTCGCGGCGTAAGGTGCGCGAGTACGCGACGAT
>JAKAVX010000412.1 GCA_021827465.1 Deltaproteobacteria bacterium
GAACTCGTGCAGATTGAGCTTGCCGAGAAGGACTGCGCCAGCGGCCTCGAGTCTGGTCCATACGGTTGCGTCGTAATCCGGGCGAAAGTCGGCGAGGATTTTAGAGCCCCCGGTGGTCCGAATTCCGCGGGTATAGAGCAAATCTTTGATTGCGACCGGGACGCCGTGGAACGGCCCGCGCCATCTGCCGGCGCTGATATCGGTTTCGGCCTTGCGCGCGGCCGAGCGCGCCTGCTCGGCGGTGACGGTAATATAGGCGCGGAGTTTTTCGTCGCTTGCCGCGATCCGGTCGAGATAGGCCTCAGTCACCTCGACCGGTGAGACCTGCCTAGTGCGAAGCTTTTCGGAAAGAGTCGCGACATCGAAATCGAGCATCTCAGCGGAAGCCATGCGGCTTTTGCCTCCTGTTGCGAAGGTGGGCGGGAGTCGGGGCATTATTTTGTCTTGTCGGCCAGGGCTTCGGCTTCGCGGACCAGGTTCGAGTAGCCGAACGCAGGCTCGATGCCGGTGAGCGCGAGCGCCGAGAACTGATCGGTCATGGCGAGCAGCGCGCCTATGGTCCGGGCCATCGCGTCGGCGGCCTCGGGGTCGATCTGGTAGTCGAAATTTTCGCGCGCAAGGCGCCGTATGGTCTCGCCCGTCATTTGGGCCATAAGAGACACCTCCTCAAAACGCTCGCAACAATGCCTTGATACAACTTTGCGCCCCAAACGCGAAGTGCCGGCTCCGTGCGCCGGGTCGCGAACGGTACGCGGGTGCTTTGGCGCGGCTGGCCGGGGCCGGCCGGGCGTTGGAGAGCGTCGCTGGCGGTCCGGCATGACAAATTAGATTTTGTTTATTGATTTTCAAGCAAAGCTGAATTACAGAATAAGTACGCCGCATTCCCTAAAAATACGGTTTCTTATTCTTTACGGGTTGGGCGCTTATCTGAGTCCCGTGACTTACTTATCAACGAAAGTGCAGTGAAACCGTGGGACCCGGGGGCCGGGTTGGCCGCGCCCAGGCGGTCTCACAAGGAGCGTGGGAGCTTTATGAGACTACTTAAGTACACAGACGGATGGACAAGGCGTCACTTTTTGGAGCAAACCGCCAAGGGGGTTTTCGCTGCGGGTGTGCTCGGTCCGCTCTGGGACGCGATCGGCAACACGGGCACGGTCGAGGCCGCGTACCCGCCCGAGTTGCTCTCGATCGAGGCATACACCAAGGGCAGGCTCAAGATCGGCGGTGAACTCAACGCGGGCAATGTCGATATCGTAAAGGACATTCTCGATCCCGCCGCCTATTTCCAGATCAAGCAGGACGGTCGAGTCTGCAAGCTCGCGCCGACGGAGACCAACGTCAACTACATGACACCTCCGCCGTTCCTTGCGGCGACGCTCAAAAACAAGGGCAAGCACAAGATCTTCCCCGACGGCAACTGCTACACGCTCGACCACAAGCCCTGGATCGGAGGCAATCCCTTTCCCGAGCCGCAGACCGCGCAGGAAGTCATGATGGCGAACACGCTGTCGTGGGGTAAGCACGACGACCAGCAGCATTCGTGCATGGAGTTCGATACCGACGCGGACGGCCACGTTCAGTACGACTATCAGTGGTCATACGTCGAATGGCAGTGCGTGGGCCGCACGGTGTTCGATCCCAAGCCCTATCAGCCGGGGCATGAGAATCAGCTGCGCATCACCGGCGACATCATCACCTCGCCGGAAGATCAACGCGGCACTTCGTTCCTGCAGGTGTGGGCGTACGATCAGCGCCTGTTTCCTGAATTCTACGGTTACACGCCGCTCTTGAAGCGCACCCGCAGCTTCCCGACCGACCAGCGCTTCGAGCCGCTGCTGCCGGGCAACACTTTCTTCGCGACCGAAGCATGGATGGCCGGCGATCCTCTGCTCACGTGGGGCGACTTCAAGCTGGTCGGCAAGGGACCGCTGCTCACCTGCGCCCATCATTGCTCCGACCTCGAGAACCCGAACTGGCTGCATCCGACCTGTGGCGGCAAGACCGGAAAGAAATATTACCAAACCCGGATGGAACTGGTGCCGGAGACGTACTGTGTGGAGATGGCGCCCACCCATTATCCGCGCGCGCCTTACAGCAAGAAGCGAATCTGGTATCACGCGGCGACGCTCTGCCCGCTCACGATGATCACCTACGATCGTCAGGGCAAGGCGTGGCAACAGTGGGAAGGCGGTTTCGATTGGTACAAACGCAAGCCGGGGACGAAATGGATCAACGGCGTTCCTGAGGCGTTCTGGAGCTGGACCCACGTGCACGCGCACGACCTCCAGAATGGGCGCATGTCGCGCTTCCAGATCGTGCAGGAGATCATCGGCGGTTACCCGAGCACGGTGGACAATCCGGGACTGTTCGGCGAGTTCTGCTCGATGGATGCGCTGCGCCGGCTCGGACGTTAGAACCGCTCCTTACGCCGGTTCCGACTCGATAAACACGCATCGCCGGCTTCCAAAAGGAAGCCGGCGATGCGTTTCTTCGCGGGCACGCACCAGGCGCCGCTCACACCGCTATTTGATTATCCCGCGGGCGCGCAGTCCCGCGATCCGGTCGCCGTCAAAACCCAGATAATCGCGCAGGATCTCGTCGGTATGTTCGCCGTGCAGCGGCGCGGCGCGCTCGATTTGGCCCTGCGTTTCGGAGAACTTCATCAGCATCCCGGTCTGCCAGACTTTTCCCCACTCGGAGTGGCTGAGTTCGGCGATAAGATCGTTGGCCGTGATCTGCGGGTCGTCGAACAGGTCCTTGAAGTGATGTACCTGGGTCGCGCGCACGCCTGCACCCGCAAGCCGCAGCAACGCCTCGGTGCGCGTTGTCGCGGCGAAAACGGCAGAGAGTGCGTCGGCCAGAGGGCCGTCGTTGGGCTCCGAGGACGCCGCTTCGTAGGCAAGCGCGGGAAGCGACGCGAAGACGCGGCGAAGCGAATCCCATCCACCGGCGGTCTCGACGCAAAGAAACAGCCATTCGCCGTCCCGGCATTGGTACGCCCGCGCGAGCGCTGAGCGCCCGCGATATTCGGCGTTGCCGTTCTCCATGTCAGGCCGTCCCTTGTAGAAGATGAACTCTCCCGCCTGAAACGCCATCGCGGCCTGCAGCAGCGAGGTCTCGGAGAACTGGCCGCGTCCGGTGCGATTGCGCGCGTAGAGCGCCAGCAGGCATCCGAACGCCGAGAGCATCGCCGCGCCGTAATCGCAGATCGCACAGGTGAGGTAGACGGGATGCCCGTGATGACCACCCTCGGCCGCCATCACGCCCGAGCGCGCCTGGAGCAACGGGTCGAAGCCGGGCTGATTATGCTCGGGGCCGCGATTTCCGAAGCCGTTGACGGACATATAGATGAGGCGCGGATTTCGCCGTGCAAGCGACTCGTAGTCGAGCCCGAAGCGCTTCATCCGGCCCGGGCGCAGGTTCTCGACCACGATGTCAGCGTGGTCGGCGAGGCCGTGAATGATATCAAGCGCCTCGGGAGCCTGAAGGTTTAGCGCAAGACCGCGCTTGCCCTGGTTCCATCCGAGAAAGCCGAAGCCGAAATGGCGGAACGAGTCGCCTTCGAGACTTTCGATCTTGATCACGTTGGCGCCAAGCTGCGCGAGAATCATCGGGCCGTAGGAGCCCGCGATATAGCTCGCGAAATCGAGCACCAGGATTCCAGCGAGCGGGCCCTTGCCCGGGCGCGCGCCGGAAGGGGGCGTGGCAGGCGTATCGCGCGTATCGCCAAGCCATTCGAGCGCGCCGCTTTCGTCGCCGGGTGCGGGCGCCGCGCTGGTAATTGCGCCGGGCGTGTCGGTCAAGAAAAACGGCAGACCCATCTGCACGGTCGCGCCGAGCGTCGGGTCGCTGATTTCCTGGCGCATCCC
>JAKAVX010000413.1 GCA_021827465.1 Deltaproteobacteria bacterium
TGCTTTGCGGAAGCTGTGGCGTCAACGTTCTTGGCAAGGCAACCAACCTGAAGAGTCAGTACTACAAATGGGACTGGCTGGCGGATTTGCGGCCGCGATGGCTTGCGAGATGGAGAAGAGGCACGCCCGTGTGATGGTTTCGGTTCTGGCGCGATAAGAAGCGTAGCCCTTGGCATCATTTGACCCCGAAAGCGCCATCCTTTCATCGCGGGTTATTTGTTATTTTGGCGGAATTGCAGCATTCGGGGGGCGATTTCGGCAAGGCATGACGGTTGCTTAAGAGTAATTCCGAACGCCGCTTCGGCGGTGTTGTGTGCGGAATGAATGAGGTGTTGATGCAGGTCCTCAAAGCTTAAGGATTGTCCCAAACTCGGGCCCGCGCGTCCACGTGAAGCGGCGCATGTGTTCGCAAAAGGCTCGAGATGGTGGCGGCGACGCATAGCGCGTCGCCGCTTTTTTTTGGCCGCATCCGCGTAGCTCGCGGCTGTGGCGATGACGATTCGCCGGCGCACAGACGCGCTCGGCGCGCGGTTGCGAAACCGCTTTGACGCCGACGAAGGGCTTGTGTTATCGCGGGGCGTGAGGGGACGAAACCTCAAGGGGACATCATAATATGGGGCAGTCGCGCGAGCTTTCGCCTTATCGATGGGTGATCGAGGGCCTTCTGATCCTGGCCCTTCTAAGCCAGACGCTGGTGTGGCTGGCGCCCGCCGCAATTCTTCCGCCGATAGCCAAGGATCTCGGCATAAGCCTCAAATCCGGCGGTCTCATCATTTCCATCATCGCGCTCTTTATCGCGCTCTTCTCCTTTGGAGGCGCGCTTATCGTCGAGCGTCTCGGCGTTCTGCGCACGATGATCTACGGCGTGTGGCTGATGACCGCGGGCGCCATACTGAGCGGATACGTCGCGGGTTTCGCCGCGCTGCTCGGATGCCGCGTCGTCGAGGGTCTCGGCTTCGGCCTGATGATCGCGCCGGCTGGCGCGCTGGTGGTCGAATGGTTTGGCGAGAAGGAATGGCCGTACATCAATACTGTGAACTACGCGTGCTCGTATGTGGGTATCGCGATCGCGTTCGGCCTTACCGCCTCGCTCTACTCAAAGCTCCAGTCGTGGCATTCCGCGCTGCTGCTTTACGGAGGCGTGGTCGCGCTGATTGCGATTGCCTGGACGGTGCTTGGGCGCGAGTCATCGAGGATCGGCGCCGATGAGGAAATCTCGGCCGACGCTCCACCCGCCGAGGGCGGCGCGCCGATTAGGGAAGTCTTCGCGATGCGCCCCGTGATCCTGGTCGCGCTCGCGTTCAGCGCGGCGATGTGGGTGTTTCAGCTCTACACTGCGTTCATGCCGAGCTTCTTCGTCGCGTATCGCGGGATGACGCTCGACGCGGCCGCGCACGTTACCTCGATCCTGCCGATGGCGGGAATCTTCGGCGCCTTCGGGGGCGGGATGTTGACCACGGTGACCGGCCTTCGAAAGCCGTTCCTGTGGCCGGTGATGACGTTGATGCTTTTCGGATGTATCGGCTCGGTGCTGAGTCCGAACGCCGCGATGCTTACGGTTTCGTTGATAGCGTTCGGAGTCGGAGCGTCGGCGCATCTGGGTGCGATGGCGACGTTGGTGATGGAACTGCCAGACATGACGCCGGCGCGGGTCGGCGCGGCGCTCGCGCTGGTGTTCGGGATGGGCTACGGGTTTGCCTTTCTCTCACCGGTGGTGGGCGGCGCGCTGGCGGATCGCTTTGGCCTTGAGGCGGTTCTGCTGGGCACGCTCGTGATGCAGCCGGTCGCGATCGTTTCGTTCCTGCTGGTACCCGAGACCGGGCCGGGACGGATCGAACCCGCCCCGGCAATCGCCCCGGGCGCCTGAGCATCGGACGAATCGCGCACGCGGCGCGCTAGTATCGCGGGCCGAAGGTGACCGTGAAATTGACGGTCGCACCGCCGGAGTTGCAATCCAGGCCGCCTGCGTAGTCGTCGTAGGACCACGCATACTCGTGCGTGGCGGGCGGTCGTGAACGTGTTGTAAAATGGGGTGGTGCCGCCGCACGGGATCGGCCCCGACACCGAAGTCGGCGCTTCGGTAACCCGCAAATTGGCCGGCAATTGGCGTTCAAGTCGCTCGTGCAACTCGGCGCATAGCAATTTGCCCCGGACGCCGACACCGAGGGTTGGACGGCGTTTTGAACGTTGTAGCCACTCACCAGGCATGCAGAGCGAGAACGAGGACTTCGAAGCTATCTCCCAATTGTTTCCGGGCGGCTCGATCGTGTTCTGCGCCAGGTTGCCCAAGCCCTGATACAACTCCGCGAGCCAGATCGGGATACGACTCGTTGTTGATGAAAGTAAACGCGTTACCCGTCGTGCAGGCTAAGCGTGTGGGAGTCGCGGTTGGCGTTGGTTTGTGAGGATCGCGCGAACCGCTGCTGCCGTTGCATCCGGCGCCGGTCACCGCGGCCATCAGCAGCGGAAGAAGGCGGGCGCCGCTATTGCGCGAAGCGCCGAGCCCTCGCGAGAGAAGTGATAGTCGGCACTCGCCGGAAAGCGCGCGGCTTTTTTGGAGCATAGCGGTTATGAAAAGCCGCTCTAAGATCCCAAACGACCCACTTTGCAGACGGGTTTGTCGCCGCCATAAACATCACGAATAAGGCCGTCGAAGCCCAATGCGATTGGCAGGCCGGAATCGGCCTCGTTCGAGCATCTGGCTCTCAAATAGTCTGTTCGATACCGGCGCCTCCTCACGCCCGCGGCGCCCTTGGCCACGGCTTCCCGGCGCCGACGCATACCCTTCTTTTGCTCGCCGGACCGTTATATATCCCTATCTCAGAGGCGCATTTGACGCCGCGGCCGCAGTATCCATCCGCGAAACGTCGAACGCTGGAGTGAACCGTCGCCAGGAAGCGCGTCGTGAAAAAGGACTTCTTCAATCTTTACAACCACGACCTGATCCGCGTCGCCGTTGCGGTACCGGCGCTGCGCGTGGCCGATCCCGCGTTCAACGGCGAGCAGACGCTCGCGCTCGTTCGAAGCGCGGCCGAACGCAAAGCCGTCCTGGCGCTTTTCCCGGAACTGGGGCTTTCGGCCTACACCTGTGACGATCTCTTCCAGCAGCGCGCGCTGCTCGACGGATGCCTCGACGCGCTCGCGCGCCTGGTCAGCGAATCGCGCGAGCTTTCGATAATCGGGGTGGTCGGCCTTCCGCTCCGAGTCGATCAGCTTCTTTTCAATTGCGGCGTCGTCTTTGCGCGCGGGCGCGTGCTCGGGGTGATTCCCAAGACCTATCTTCCGAACTACCGCGAATTTTACGAACTCCGCCAGTTCGCCGCCGCCGACGCGGCCCATCGCGAGACTATCGACATCCTTGGCCAGCGCGGCGTCGCGTTCGGAAACCGGCTGCTGTTCCGGGTCGAGGAACAGCCCAACTGCGTCATCCACGCCGAGATATGCGAGGACCTGTGGGTGCCGATCTCGCCCTCCTCGTACGCGGCGATGGCCGGCGCTACCGTGCTGCTCAACCTCTCGGCGTCCAATATCACGGTGGCCAAGGCAGACTACCGGCGTCTCCTTGCGGCCAGCCAGTCGGCGCGATGCCTCGCGGCGTATCTTTATTCCGCGGCCGGTCCCGGCGAATCGACCACCGATCTCGCCTGGGACGGACACGCGTTGATTTACGAAAACGGCAACCTGCTTGCCGAATCCGTGCGATTCTCGGACGAGCCGCAACTGCTATCCTCCGAGATCGACCTCGAGCGCCTGATCCAGGAGCGAGTGCGCCAGAATAGCTTCGGCGAATCCGCCCGCCGCGTCGGCGAGGAGATTCGCGGCTTTCGGACCGTGGACGTCGCACTGGATTTGCCACGGGTCGGAAAG
>JAKAVX010000414.1 GCA_021827465.1 Deltaproteobacteria bacterium
CGAGGTCGCGTCGCTTGAAGTGGATGGCGCCCACAACAAGGCGTACGTGCGGCTGGTCGGAACAAGCAACAAACGCGGAGTTATCAGCGCGCGCGTCGAAGTCGATGTTCAACTACTGAGCGGTGTGAGCCGCCAGGAAAAGACCGTTCAGGACGGCGACGATCTGGAGCAGGTCACCGGGCGGGCAATCTACAAGGACTGCCGTATCGGCGAGATTCGCGTCGCCAAAGGCAAAGAGCTGGTCGAAGTGAAAGTGCCGGGCGGCGAGCACTGGCTGCAACCCGGACAGGCAATCGGCGATGTCGATGACGACGCGCTGAAGCGGCAGATGATCCGCCGCACAATCAAGGAGCATCTGGACAAGGAGAAGCGGCTTCGCCCGCAGAGCATCAAGGTTCTGAGCCTGTTCTTTATCGATGCGGTCGCGCACTACCGCACTTACACGCATGACGGCCAGCCGCAAAAGGGCAAGTACGCCCTGATGTTCGAGGAGGAGTATCGCCGCTGGGCGAAGCATCCGGATTACGTGACGCTTTTCAAGGAAGTCGATCTGGAGGCCGATGCGAGCGAGGTGCACGGCGGCTATTTCTCAATCGATCGGAAGAAAATCGCCGGACAAACCGTCGAAGAGTTCAAGGATACGCGCGGCGACAGCAAGGCTGACGACGACACCTACAATCTGATCATGCGCGACAAGGAGAAGCTTTTGAGCTTCGACAGCAAGCTGAAGTTCATCTTCTCGCATTCCGCCTTGCGCGAGGGCTGGGACAATCCCAACGTGTTCCAGATTTGCACGTTGCGCGAGATTGGCACGGAACAGGCGCGCCGGCAGACGATCGGACGCGGGCTGAGGCTGTGCGTGAATCAGGACGGCGAGCGATTGCGCGGCTTCGACATCAACACGCTGACGGTAATCGCAACCGAAAACTACGAGAAATTTGCCGAGAACCTGCAGAAAGAGATTGAGGAGGACACCGGCATCCGTTTCGGCATCGTCGAAGAGCATCAGTTCGCCGGCGTGACCGTCATCGACGACACCGGCAAGACGACCGCGCTTGGTTTCGATAAGTCCAAGGCAATTTGGAATCACCTCAAGGCCGCGGGCTACGTCGATGCCAAGGGCAGGGTGCAAAATGAGCTACGCACGGCACTTAGGGACGGCAAGGTCGCGTTACCAGCCGAGTTCGAGGCGCAACTGCCGCAGGTAACGGAGATTCTGCGCAAGCTGGCGGGCAAGTTGGACATCAAGGACGCGGACCAGCGCATCCCGATCAAAACGCGGCAATCAATTCTCGACAGCGATGAATTCAAGGCGCTGTGGGATCGAATAAAGCATAAGACCACCTACCGGGTTTGGTTCAACAATGAAAACCTCATCTCGGATTGTGCGCGGGCGCTTCGCGATGCGCCGGCGATCAGCAAGACGCGGTTACAGATCCGCAAGGCGGACCTTGAAATCGGCAAGGGCGGCGTGATCGCCACGGAAACGGCTTCGTCCGGACCCGTCACACTCGACGAGGCGGATATCGAGCTGCCCGACCTGCTCACGGACCTACAGGATCGGACGCAATTGACGCGCCGTAGCATCGCGCGGATCCTGATAAACAGCCTTCGGCTGGACGACTTCAAGCGCAACCCTCAGCAATTTATCGAGGTAGCGGGAGAAGCAATCAATCGAGCAAAACGCCTGGCGCTGGTCGACGGCATCAAGTACCAGCGAATCGGCGATCAGGAATATTACGCCCAGGAGCTGTTCGCACAGGAAGAGCTGACCGGCTACCTGAGGCAAAGCATGGAGGCGAGTAAATCTGTTCACGAGCGTGTCGTTTACGACTCCGAAGGAGTCGAGCGCGGCTTCGCCGAGGACTTGGAGAGAAACGAAGCGGTGAAGCTCTATGCGAAGCTTCCCGGATGGTTCAAGGTCCCAACACCCTTGGGCGGTTACAATCCCGACTGGGCGGTTCTAATTGAGCAGGACGGGGCGGAGCGCCTCTACCTGGTCGTGGAGACCAAGGGCAGCCTGTTCAAAGACGATCTGCGGAGCACGGAAGGCGCCAAGATCGAATGCGGCAAGGCCCATTTCAAGGCGCTGGCAGTCGGCGACAACCCGGCCCGATATAGGATTGCCACGAAGTTGGACGATCTGTTGGCGGGGCCTCCAACTCCAAAGGACACGACATCCTGCTAAGGAGCGTCTCAAGCGGCGAGACCCGTGGCGGCAGCTAAAGATTTCGGCGCGTCGCAAGGCAACGGCTCCCCTAAACGGCCACGGCCAGCATCGGCCCACAGGCGGAGACTTTAGGCTCTGTCCATCGGCAAACATGCTAACTCAGAGTTATTGCTCGTGGTATCAAAGATCGGTCAGGCGAGACGGATCAAAGGCGCGTATCCAAACGACCTTGGCACTAGAGATCAACGGTCCAAGGTTCATCTACGAAGTGAGGGCCCTGAAAAACGATGGCTACTTCCTCCGCTCTGCCGTCCTGGGTTGACCCCGCCCCCAGCGAACCCGGCTCGATCGATCCTCTGGGATATCTGGCACAGTCCGACGGCATTGCCGAGCAACTCCTACCCGGCGTCACTGTCCTGACAAACCGCGCACGATATCTTAGCTTTCTATGCTGGGCCATTCAGAAAACCGACGGCAATCTCAAAGGGATTGATCAGTGGGAAGTAGCGCTTAGCGTGGGCGAACATCGGCGCCACGGCAACGGCCGCGTCGAACCCTGCAAGTTTCTTGGCAGCCGCCTTCTTAGACAGCGCCAACCGTCAGACAGCGATTTGCTGCCGAGGCGCCTGCACGTGCAGACAGCAAGATTGCTATATTCCGGACTGCTTCGCTCCTGCGGGTTAACCAACGCACGAGGGACGCTATCCGAACTCGGCCAGAAGATCGCAGCAATCTTCGATAAGTGTGTGCCTCGATCATTACCAGTCAGGGTGCGTAGATGCGATAGCATGCCTTGTCTTTCCGAAATTTCAACACGAGAATTGAGATATCTTCGTGAGGGGTTTCTCGAGGCGAGCGCTGACGCTGAACAACGTGCGTATTCCTTATGGGAAGTCGGCAAGCGTGCTTGGCTAAGTGTGCGGAAAAGGGGAGCCATTTGGTTGCTCAAGGAACACGTGAAACGTCCCGAGCGCAACGCTCCAGTGCCAAAACTATATCTTCACGAGGGAGCGAAGCTCGAACTCCAAGCTCTCCCTCTCACTCGACTTTTTCTTTTTCTGTATCGAGGCAACGGCAAGATACAGGGAAGCCTGCAAGCCGGACCGCTTCACGTGTTCCAAATAGGTTCAAGCGCCCACCAGTTGCTGGCTGATCTTGCTGCTCACCTGCGACGGGCTCAGGCTCTGGGCGAGGAGATCCCGCCACTGACACTCCCTGCCCTAAAACACTGGGTTCTGGCCAGACACCGCGAAGAAGCAAAGCCCGAAGCTCCCTGGGTGGATGACAATTGGCGGGTTTTGCGCCCAGGGCTTCACCCTCGGCAGCTGCCGGGTGTGCATGGATATCGACTCGAGGCATTCGCGTCGCTCATGGCGGATATAAAAGAGATCTGATGTCCTCGCTGCGAGTTCAGATCTCGACGCAGGTGGACGAATTCTTTCGCGAATCTTTGAAAAGGTCGCGCTTCGGTCGGCGTCGGCTATTAGCTCTCACTTATGAATTCGACCCAGCTACGTTCGAACGCGCGTTTGCAAATGTCCTGCGATGGCCGATCCAGATCGACGTCGTCGCTGGGCACAGCTTTAGCGGTACAATCGCGGGTGTCCGCTGCTGGCGCGCCCGATGGCCAGGCACGTTCCATCCCAAGATCATCTTCTTACTCGCCAACGAGCGCGTGCGACTTGGCCTTGGCTTGG
>JAKAVX010000415.1 GCA_021827465.1 Deltaproteobacteria bacterium
ATTGTTTCGAGCGGCGATTCCTTCCGCTTCATCGCCGCGAAGTAGGAGAATACGCATGGCGCAGGACGCGCTTCGTTCGGGCGCGCCAGACTCGCCGCGCTTTTTCACTTTTCCCGCGCGTCCGGTAATCGCCGGGCCGCGGTATATTCAACCCGTTAGTTCGCCGCGACAGTTGTCGGCGAGCGGGAGGGACTGTGATGGAATTCGGAATTGCGCTCGCGTCCAATGTTGACGCCTGGAAAACCGTGAAACGGGCCGAGGAGCTCGGTTTCACCCACGCCTGGTTCTACGATTCGCAACTGCTCGCGCCGGATATCTTCGTCTCGATGGCGCTGGCGGCCGCGAACACCTCGAAGATCAAGCTCGGGATGGGCGTGCTCGTGCCGAGCAACCGGATCGCGCCGACCTGCGCCAACGGCCTCGCCTCGCTCAACAAGCTCGCGCCGGGCCGGATCGTGTTCGGCGTCGGCACGGGATTCACCGCGCGCAACACGATGGGACTCGGGCCGATGAAGCTCTCCGATCTGCGCGAGTACCTGCGCGTGGTTAAGGGACTGCTCGGCGGCGAGGTCGTGGAGTGGAACTTCGAGGGCCAACGCAAAAAGATCAGCTTTCTCAATCCCGAATTCGGGATGATCAACATCAAGGACAAGATTCCGCTCCATCTTTCGGCCTTCGCACCCAAGGCGCGCAAGCTCACCGCCGAGATTGCCGACGGATGGATGACCTTCATGTTCTCGCCCGCACGCGCCGCACAGGAAGTCGGCGAAGTTTCGAAGTCGTGCAGCGACGCCGGCCGTGACCCGAAGACGCTCTTCAAGACCGTCTTTACCCTCGGATGCGTCCTGCGGAAGGGCGAATCCTACGCGAGCGCGCGCGCCAAGACCCAGGCGGGTCCGCTCTCGGTCGTGTTCCTCCACGGGCTGGTCGAGAACACGCTCGGGCTTTCCCTGCCGCCCGATATCGAGCGCCTCGCCCGCGCGTACCGCGAGCAGTACGCGGGCTATCAGCCGTCCGACGCGAAGTACATCCAGATGCATCGGATGCATCTGCTCGGCGTGCGTCCCGAGGAGGAAAAATTCCTCACTGAGGACCTGATCCGCGCAACCAGCTTCACCGGAACCGAAGACGTTTTGCGCGCGGGCCTGAAGGAACTGGAGAGCGCGGGCTACAACCATTTCGTCCTCCAGCTCGTGCCCGGCCATGAATCCGCGATGGAAGAATGGGCGCGCTTTATGTAGCCGCGCGGTCATCAAAGTTCGCAATCGGGGCGGCGGCGAAGACATCTTCGTTGCCGCCGCGGTTTTTTGCGCAAGGCCGCGCCGATTGAGGCCCGAAGTTTTCCCGCATGCCTTGCATTTGCGCTCCGGCCATGAAATGCGAAGGCGCGTGAGCCGTATCGCGCCCGAACCCGAATCTGGAAAATCCTCGACCGCGCCGCGCGAGCTGACCCTGCGCGGCATCCTGCTCGGTATCGTGCTCGCCCTGGTGCTGGGCGCGGCCAACGCGTATCTCGGGCTCTACGCGGGATTGACGGTTTCGGCGAGCATCCCGGCCGCGGTCGTCTCGATGGCGGTGCTGAGGATGCTGGGCGGCGCGACGATACTCGAGAACAACGTGGTGCAAACCATCGCCTCCGCGGGCGAGGCGGTTGCCGCTGGCGCGATCTTTACATTCCCCGCGCTCGTCATCCTGAGCGGCAAGGGCTCGCTTCCGTACCTCGACGTGACCGCGCTATGCCTTGCCGGCGGCGTGATGGGCGCGCTGCTGGTCGTCTTTCTGCGCAAGGCCTATATCGTGGACGAACGCCTGCCGTTTCCCGAGGGCCGCGCGTGCGCCGAGGTTCTGCGCGCGGGCGGGGAGACGGTGGACGCGCGGCCGCTGCTGGTCGGCGGGATCGTCGCGGCAGCGTTGAAGGCGGCGCAGGATATCCTGGGCGTCGCGCCTTCGAGCGTGGGCGGCTCGCAATGGATACGCGGGGCCGCGCTTTCCGGCGAGATGGACATCTCGGCGGCGCTGCTCGGCGTCGGCTACATCGTGGGTATCCGGATCGCGGCGCTGGTGTTTGCGGGCGGAGTGCTTGCATGGGTTGTCGCGGTTCCGATCCTGACAGCGCTCCATCCCGAGCTTCGCACGCTTGGCGCGGGCGTGGCGGCGTCGCGGATCTGGAGCGAGCAGGTGCGCTATCTCGGCGTGGGCGCGATGCTGACCGGGGGGCTCGCGACGCTGTGGCGGCTTCGCTCGCGAATTCGAACCGCGATTGGCGAAAGCTTGAGCGCGATGCGATCGGCGCCTCCCGTCTCACGCGTGCGCGAAGAGACCGATCTTTCCGCGGGCGTGGTGCTCGGAGGGTCCGCGGCAGCGCTGCCGGTTATTTTCGCGCTCTGCCTGTTGATCAGCGGAAACCTTTACCTGAGCGCGGCGATTTCCCTGGTGCTTGCGATAGTGGGATTTTTCGCGACCGCGGTCGCAGGCTATCTGACCGGGCTGGTCGGCGCGTCGAACAATCCGGTTTCGGGTGTGACGGTTATCGTTCTGCTCGCGCTTGCCATTGTGCTGCGATTCCTCGGAGTCGCGCCGGGCGTGGGGCCGCGCCTTGCAATCATGGCGGGCGCGGTGGTGTGTACGGCGGCCGCGATGGCGGGCGATTCGATGCACGATCTTGCGACCGGATTCCACGTCGGCGCGACGCCGCGCGCGCTCGAAATCGCGGTTGCACTCGGCGCGATCGTGTCGTCGTTCGCGATGGCTCCGGTGCTGAACATGCTGCTCGGCGCCTACGGGATCGCCGGCACGCCGACCGCGCGCGCCGGAGCGTTGCCCGCGCCGCAGGCGTTCCTGATGGCGAAAGTGACGCAGGGAGTTTTCCAGGGCGGTCTTCCTTGGGACATGATCGCGGCGGGCGCAGCGCTCGCCTGCGGACTCGCGATCCTCGACGGATATCTGGAACGCCGGCAAAGCTCGTGGCGCGCTCCGATAATGCCGGTCGCGATCGGCCTTTACCTGCCGCTTGGACTTAGCGTGACGATTTTTTTCGGCTCGCTGTTCGGGATCGCGCGAAAGCGCGAGGAGGGCGGGTCGGGACTGCTGTTTGCGGCCGGGATGGTCGCGGGCGAAGCGCTGACGGGCGTGCTGAGCGGCGCCTTGGTGACTGCGGGAACGAAACTGCCTCTCTTTTAGCGCCGCCGTTTTGCTTGCTTCAGGATCGCGCCTTCCTGGTCGGTTCTTCCGGCGCGGCTTCGCGCGCTCTTTCCTCCGGCGGTTTCAGATGCCGGAATGACCGGAACAGCAAAATGTCATAGACCGCCTTGAGCGCCGGTCCGACTATCAGCGGCGTGCCGAGCGACACGCTCTGCATCATCACGCCCGCAAGTCCCGGCGCGACCGCCCATCCTCCCAGCCTGACCAGTCCGGTCACGCCCGCGGCGAAAGTGCGCTCCTCGGGCTTCACCACCGCCATCACGTACGATTGGCGCGCCGGCACGTCCATCTGCACCATCGACTCGCGCACGAGGAACAGCGCCGCCGCGATTGGAAAGCTCGGCGCGATCGCGACCAGCATCAGGATCACGTTGGACGGCAGATGCGTGAAGACCATCGTGTTGATTAGCCCGATCCGCCGCGCGAGGATCGGCGCGACCAGTTGCGAGAGAGCGTTCGCGATACTCGCGCAGAAAAACAGCGCCGCGACCGCGCCCGCGCCGACTCCGAAACGCTCGACGAAGAAAAGCGAGAGGAGCGCCTGGGTCAGAAACCCGCCGCCGACACTGTCCAGCGCAAATAGCGACGAGAGTTTCACCAGCATCCGGCGCGTCTCGGGCGAAACCCTCATCCCCACTGGCGGCGAGTAGATTTCCACGTC
>JAKAVX010000416.1 GCA_021827465.1 Deltaproteobacteria bacterium
TTCGCGCCTGACGGGCCGCCCCGTCAGGTCAACCGGCCGCGCGCTCGCGCCCGCGCCGAACGCGAGCCGTACCGTCTCGGTCTCCGGCGACACGCTATATAGACGCAAGAGCCAGGCTCCGCGTTTCGCGAGCGGTCGCGCTGTCGAGAACATCACCCGTGGATTGTCGCATCGCGCAAGCCATAGCGAGCCGTCCCACGGCCCCACCGGGCCGGTCGGGAACATCCGCGGCGCATACGCGTAGCTCGCCGCGCGGCCCATCAACCCCGCCTCTAAATAGCCGCCCATGTACGTCGTAACCGCGAACTCGAACCGGCGCACACCCTGTTCCTGGGCGCCGGGAGTCTCCAGCTCGGGGCCCGCGCCGCCGCTTCGCGAGGCAAGGTCCGACCGCGACAGCCATCCGACGCATCGGAGCATCGTCAGCAGCAGCGTCGAGCCGCCTTCCTCGCGCCGCGCCTCGACCTCGTAAAGCCCGCGGCTCATGATAGCGACCGAAACCGTCGCGCCCTCGACTGCGGTGACCGTGCGATGGGGTGCGGTGGGGCAGAATTCCTCGGTCCCGCGCGGCTCGACCGGCGTGAGTATCCGATTGACGACGCCGAAGGCCGTGTCCGACACCGCCTCGGTCACGACCGCGGGCGTGCGTAGCGCGACGCGCATCCGATGGTCGCGTGCGCGATTGTCTATCGTCGCGGCAAAATCGATTCGCTTGAGTCCCGGATAGAGCGTCGCGGTCAAATCGACGCCGAGTCTGACCGTGTTTGCCGAGCGAGAGCCTCGGTCCTCGGAAAGGCCTTCCGGTATCGCATACGCGAGCGCAAGCCCGAGGCGCTTTCGCGCCGAACCGTCCTCCTCGACGTGCGCGGACATCTCCGCCGGTTCCGAAATCGGCGCGGCTTCCGCGGCCGGGTCGTGGTTGTACTCGTCGCCGCGGTCGCCGTCGTCCTCGAAGTAGAGCTCCAGCGCCTCGCCGGTTTCGATATCCGAGATCGCAAGGCCGCGCCCGGTCGCGGAAATCCGGTAAAACTCGTTTTCTATCGAATCATTGGCCGCAGGATCGGCCGGCGCGGGCCGAACCACTGCGGAATCCTGCCGAGTCAGCCGGTAGAAGGAAAACCCGGTTGGAACCAAATCGTCGGCGAGGAAGCTCACGGCGCATCGCGCGGCGCTGCGCGCCCGGATATGCACCTCGGCCGAATCGGGCAGCGCCGAGAGCAGCTCGGCGCGCATCCGCTCGACGTCGAGCGAGCTGGTCAGCGTGCGGCTCAGGAACAATTCCAGTTGATACCCGCCGTCGTCGCGCCGATGCAGCGCGTAGTTTCGCACCGTCTGCCCCATTATCGACGGCGTATTCAGGTCGGTGACGATCGCCTTCAGTTCCGTCGCCGGCATCGCGGCCTCGAACGCATGCTCGGAACGCGCGGCCTCGATTACCACGGGTATCCGCCTGCCGTCCGCCGCGACCATTGCGTGACACGCCTCGGGCTCGTCGATCTCGATCCGTCCGTGCACGACCGCCTGATGGCCGAAGGTCGGGTTGAACACCGCGAGCATGGTTTCGGAGTTGCGCGCCGGCGAGAGCAGCGACTCGGCCGTTCCACGCACGACCGTCTCAGCCATCATCGCAGCTTGATCGAAGCGGTAGATCATGTCGCGATGCACCTGGTCGACCGAGCATCCGCAAATCGAGTCGTGCGGATGGTTCTGGATCTCGGTCCTCCATGCGAGTTCGAGGTAATCCGAAAGGCCCTCGCCGCTGCCCCCCGCGACCGCCATCGCCGCGAGCGGTCCGGCGTGCCGTTCGAGCGCGGCGGTGATCGCAAAATCGCGCTGTTTGATCCAGGCCCGCGCCGAGGTGACTCCCGGCAGCAGATGCGCGCGCAGCGCGGAGCGAAGCTCGCCGCGATGAATCGGCAGCGCGTCGCGCGGCAGCTCCGAAACCCGCTCCACGTATCCCGCAAGGCTTCCGATTTCGAGCGTCGGCGCGCCGGAGTTGCCCGATTCGGCGATCCGATCGCGAAGCCGCGGATCGGGCTCGGTATGGTCGGTGCCGTTCATCACCAGGATCGGAGAGTCGGCGGCGAATTCGCGCTCGCGCTCGGCTATCTCGTTCGTCTTGCGCCGAAAATCCTCTGCTGTGCCGAGCGGAAGATTCGCGCCGTTCGAGTACCCGTTCGGCAGATACACGGTAAGAAGCCGCGTACCGTCGAGCGCCTCCCATAGAAAGCGATTTTTGGTTATGTCGGCGCCGACGCCGCGCCACAGGACCGCAGCCTTGAAGCCGAACCCGGCGAGGATTTGCGGCATCTGCGCGGTATGGCCGAACTGGTCGGGCAGATAGCCAACTTGAAGCGGCGTGCCGAAGCGGCGCGCGATATCCCTTCCGATTTCGAGGTTGCGGATAAGCGACTCGCCGCTCACCAGGAAGCTGTCCGCCAGCACGTACCACGGGCCGATCGCGATACTGCCGTCCTTGACGAGCGCCGCGAGCCGGCGCGCGCTATGCGGCCGCACCTCCAGGTAATCCTCGAGGACGATCGTCTGTCCGTCGAAGTGGAAATGCGGGATCGCGCCCGACTCGACCTCGGGAATCATCCGGTCGGCCATCGCGACCAGCCGCGCCCGCATCCGCTGGAACGGCTGATACCACTCGCGGTCCCAATGCGTATGAACGACGAAGTAGAGCCGGTCCATGGCGTCGAAGGGCCGCGCTAGCCGTCCCCAGGGCGGCGCGGCACGAGGATTTTCCGGCGCAGCATCAGGACGGTTTCGTCATTCTGGTTGAAGCCGCGGGTTTCCACGTAAACGATGCCCCGGTCCGGCTTGCTGCGCGACGGCGTGACCTCCAGCACCCGGCTTTCCGCGTAAAGCGTGTCGCCCGCGAAGGTCGGCCCCGTATGGCGCGCGGATTCGTACTCGAGATTTGCGATCGCGCTCTCGCTTACGTCCTTGACGCTCATTCCGACCACCGTCGATAGCACCAGCAGGCCGTTGACGAGGCATCGCCCGTGCTGGCTCTTGGCGGCGTAGGCGGCGTCGAAGTGGAGCGGGTTCGTGTTCATCGTCATCAACGTGAACCAGGTATTGTCGAACTCGGTGATGGTGCGGCCGGGCCAATGCTTGAAGACCTGGCCGGGTGAGAAATCCTCGAGGTATCGCGTCATCGGTTGAACATCCTCTGGCCCGAATAGTCAAACCCCAGCCTTCTTGCAATCGAACCGGACCGGTTGGTTGAGAGCGTCGGCGCTTGTGCTAGGCTCGGCGATGGAATGGTGAAACGGCGCGAGATTGGAAAACTGCTCATCGCCAACCGCGGTGAGATTGCGCTTCGCATCATACGAAGCGCGAAAACCCTTGGCATCAGGACCGTCGCGGTCTTCTCCGAGGCCGACGCGAAAAGTCCTCACGTCGCAGCCGCCGACGAGGCCGTCTGTATCGGACCGCCCGAGGCTTCGAAGAGTTATCTCAATTCCGAACTGATTATCGCAGCCGCGCGCACGACAGGCGCCGACGCGATCCATCCGGGCTACGGATTCCTCTCCGAGCGTCCCGAGTTCGCGCGCGCCGTCGCCGAGGCAGGGCTCGTCTTTGTCGGACCGCCGGCCGACGTGATGGCCGCACTCGGAGACAAGCTCGCGGGACGCCGAATCGCAAGAGAGGCAGGCGTCCCGATGGTTCCCGGGGCGGAGACCGCCTCGCCCGCCGACATCCGCGCCTTCGCCGCGCGCGAAGGCTATCCGATCCTGATAAAGGCGTCGGCCGGAGGCGGCGGACGCGGGATGCGTATCGTCGGGAACGATTCCGAACTCGAAGCCGCGCTCGAAGCCGGCTCGCGCGAGGCAAAGGCCGCGTTCGGCG
>JAKAVX010000417.1 GCA_021827465.1 Deltaproteobacteria bacterium
CGACGGACGCGCATTTTTCCGCGCGGTATCCGAAGCAGGGCTGGAAGGGATGATGGCGAAGCGGCGCGAGTCGCCCTATCGCGGCGCGCGAAGCTCGGACTGGCTCAAGATCAAGTGCCCTCTCGTCAGGCGTTTCGTAATCGGCGGATGGACCAATCCGGCGGGCTCGCGCACGCATTTCAGTGCGCTGCTGCTCGGACTTCACGACGCGAATGGCGAGCTGAGATTCGTAGGAAAGGTGGGAACCGGTTTTTCCGGCGACACGCTGAGGGAACTGCATCGCCTGATGCGCGAGCGCGCGCGCAAGACCTCACCGTTTGCGAAGCCGAGCGCATCCGAAGCGCCGATTCCGCCGCGTGCGCGTTTCTGCGCGCCGGAGTTGGTATGCGAAGTACGCTTCGCCGAAGTGACCAATGACAATTCCGTGCGTCATCCGAGCTTCCTAAGGCCGCTGCCCGAAGCCGATCCAGCCCAATGCCGCTACGAGCATCCGTTCGGCGCCGCCACCGCGCTCGAAGCGAAACCACTTGGGCCCGAGGCTCCCGCGCGAGCCGCCGCGCCGCGCAAGCCCGCCGTCGTCGAGATCACCAACGCCGACAAGGTTTTCTGGCCCGCCGAGCGATACACCAAGGGCGATCTGGTGGCTTATTACCGGTCGATCGCACCCCGCATTCTGCCGTATTTGAAAGACCGGCCGGTGATGGTGGTGCGGTATCCGGATGGAATCGAGGGCAAGAGCTTTTTCCAGAAAGACGCGCCCGAATACGTGCCCGAATGGATAAGGACGGAGCGGATTTATTCCGAGGATTCCGGGCGCGAAATTGCATTCTTCATCCTGGAGAGCGCCGAAGCGCTCGCCTACGTGGCGAATCTCGGCGCGATCCCGCTCCACGTATGGTCGTCGCGCGTGGGACAACTGGAACGCCCCGACTGGCTGTTGTTCGATATCGATCCCAAGGGCTCGACCACGGCCAATGCCGTCAGAGTCGCGCGCGAAGTGATCGCGGTGCTGGAAAAGTTGAGGCTCAAGGCGGTGGTCAAAACCTCGGGCCAGGCCGGAATTCATGTCTTTGTCGGCCTCAAGCCCATCTACACCTACGCGCAGGCGCGCAACTTCTCTGAACTGGTCGCGCGCCTTGTGGTGCATCGGATACCCGAGCTTGCGACCATCAACCGCGACATCGCCTCGCGCAAGGGCCGCGTCTATATCGACTACGTTCAGCTCGGCTACGGAAAGACGATCGCCGCACCGTTGGCGGTGCGCCCGGTTCCGGGCGCATGGGTGTCCGCACCGCTGCAGGCCAGGGAACTCAGGGTTTCGCTCGATCCGGGCGCGTTCACGATCAAGACGATGGCGCGCCGGATGGCGCGGATGAAGCACGATCCGTTTATCGGAGCGCTGGAAGATCGCCAGGCACTGGAGCCGGCACTCGCGCTGCTCGAAAAGGAGATCGGGCGTGCGAAGCTGGTTTCGTAGCGCGCTAGCGCTTACCTGGTTTTTCGCGGGCGGGCCGCGCGAGCACTGGCGCGTCCCGCCGCCGCGGCATCCTCTTCGGCCGGCGCACCGCGCCGCTCTAGCGAGGCCTTGAGCGCCGACATCAGGTCTATCACCTTCGCGCGCCGCTCCTCGGCGGGCGCTTCGAGCATCTCTTCGCCCTGGACCTTCTTCTGCGCCGCTTCGACTACTCGCTCGCGATAGCTGTCCTTGTATTTCTCGGGATGGAACTCTGTCTCGGTGAGATCGTCAACCAGCCGCTTCGCCAGCGCGAGTTCGCGCTCGCCGACCTTGGCTTCCTCGCCCCGGCCGATGTCTGCGGCCGCGACGACTTCGTCGGCGAAACACATCGTATGAAGCATCAGCCCTTCTCGTAAGGCGGAAGCAGCACGAGGAATTCCTTCTTGCGCATCGTGAAGGTGCCGAGCGCAACCCGCTTGGATTCCTGCATCGCCTGCGCCAGAAGCCGGTAGGCGCGAGCCGCTTCAGGCTCGCATCCGAGATGGTAGGCGTTGTCGAAGTAGACGGAATCGACCTCGGCGAGCGGGACGAACTCCTTGATATCGAGCGCGTGGTTGTCGCGCGCCTCGAGTTTTTCGAGTTCTTCGTCGGTGAAGGTAACGAAGACGCCCTTCTCGACCTCGAAGCCGCGCACCAGCTCGTTTCGGTCGACTATCGCGTCGTCAACCGGACAGTAGAGCTTTTGCTGGATACGGCTTTTGTCCTTGGCGTAAAGAAGCCGGAAACTTACCGATTTGGAACGAGTGGCCGCGAACAGCTTTACCGGGATGGAGACGAGTCCGAACGAGATGACGCCATTGGCGATGGGGCGGGCGGCCATCGTGAAGGCGCCGCTACCGCCAGACTAACGGCGGGGCCGGGTTCGCGCCAATGCAACGGGAACCCGGCCCGCGGCTAAAAAAGCACGTGTAGAGGCTATTTGCGCTCCTTGCGCGGACGCCCGCGACGCCGGCGCGGCGCTTCTCCCGACGGCTCTTCGGGACCGAAGGGCTCCTCATAGTGGATCGTAGGGCTCTCTTCGGGAAGACCGAGCCGGTACTCACGTCCACCCGGCTCCTGCATCTCTTCGGGCGGCGACCACTGCCGGTCGTAAGGCTGGATGGTTCCGCCGGCGCCCCATCGACGCGTCCGGTTCAACTTCTCCTGGCAATCGACACAGAAGGCCGCAAATGGCAGTGCCTTCATCCTTTCGAGCGGGATTTCCTCGCCGCATTCGGCGCAGATTCCATACGTGCCGTTGTCCACGCGGGCGAGCGCCTGGTCGAGAAGCCTGAGCCGATCCTCCGCGCGCTCGATAAGGGTCGCATGGGTCTCGACGTCGGAGGTCGAGCGCGCCTGATCGATATCGTCGGCCGGCGTCGGTTCCGCTTCCTCACTCTGGTCCCTGCGGAACTCTCTCACCCGCATGTAGGTCTCGTCTCTGAGACGAACGAGCAAATCGCGCAGGGCCTCGGTGCGCCGCTTGCGTACTGCCGGTGCAATTCCCATGGTCATAACTCCCTTCGCGCCGGGATACCGCGAATATCGCCGGACTGCGGCAACTTTTCGCTCGTCACCGCGATCCAAAAGATTCCCGACTGTCACGATTGGACGAGCGAGGTCCTCATTCTCTTCGACCGACACGCCGTTGTGTTCCGATATGGGTCAGCTATTTGCCTTCCGATCGACCAACACGTATCAGCTACCGTTGGTTCCATGAACGCAATTCGTGCGCCATCCGACCAATTCGTTAAATACAGCGTTTAGATGCTCTAAGTGGCCTGCAAGGAACAATCGGCAAATGAAGTGTCACCAATGGATACTGCGTGCAACCTCAAAGGTGCGCGCAAATCGGCTTCCATCCCGGAAGAGGCTTCCGATGCTCAAGCTTTGAAAGACGGCACGAAAGATGAATTGAAAATCCTTCTATAGAAGTTAGGTTAATCTCGGAGGCGTTGATCAGTGGAAGCCGAAAAGGTATTGGCGGATGCGATAGGCCATCAATGCCGCCTGCTGAGGCCGGTTCGGGATCGAGAAGGGCGAAGCCACTTTGATGAGCACCCGCAAATTATCCGCCAGCTGTGGAACCTCGATCGCCAAATGTTCCTGGTTCGCTTCGACGACGGGACGACGACGTTTCTGTTCCCGCACGAGATTGCACTGTGCTGAGCATCTGACGCGCCGAGGGTCGGGAGCTGTGCCGCTTGAGCCGCCCGCCCGTGGATAGGGCGGGAAACACAACGAAGGAGAATCGCGATGGACGACCGGGCTTTCTTTCACGAAGTTGCCGAGCGAGTCGCCTCCGACATGCGGCGTGCCGAAGCTCTGACCTTCGCGGTCTTCCAGGAGCTGCGCGATCGGATCA
>JAKAVX010000418.1 GCA_021827465.1 Deltaproteobacteria bacterium
GCGCTGACCGGAGACCGGATCGCTCCGGGCGATCCGTCGGGCGCCCATTCGGTGCACGACCTCGACGCGTTCGGCCTGCTCGAAATGATTGCCATGCTCAACCGCGGCGACACCGGCGAGGGCAAGGCACCGCTCAAGGCGCTTCCGAATCTAATCGCGGGCGCGGTCGCGAATCCAAACCGCAGGAATATCGAGCGCGAATTCGAACTGCTCGAGCGCAAGGCGCGGGCTGGAGCGCGCTTCGTGATAACCCAGCCGGTTTTCGAACCCGAAACGGCGCGCCGCTTTGTCGCGCGGGCGCGTGCGCTAGGGCTTGCCACGATGCTCGGCATTATGCCGGTCAAGCGGGAATCGATGGCGGCCTATATGCGTGATCGGGTCGCCGATCTCAAGGAGGCCGCGCATCATCTCGATCGTTACGCCGGAATGAGCGAGGACGAAGTGCGCGCTGAGTCGCTTGCGCAAAACCTGTCGCTGATGAAGGCGTTGGCCGGCGAGGTTGCGGGATTCAACATTATGAGCGGCGGGGGCCCCTCGCTCGCCATAGAACTGGCATTGGAGTTCAGCCGATGGCGCAAGGAAAGCGGCAGATAAGCCGCGGCGCTGACAATCTCGCCCGGGTTCGCAACGTGCCGACGCGTGCCGAGGCCGAGGAGGCGGTGCGGGTCATTCTCCGCCATGTAGGCGAGGAGCCAGAGCGTGAAGGTCTAAGACGCACGCCCGGACGCTTCGTGGCCGCCTTCGAGTTCCTGACGCGGGGTTACGCACAGGAACCGAAGTCGATGATAAACGGCGCGCTGTTCACCGAGGATGAATACCAGGAGATGATCCTGTGCAAGGATCTCGACTTCTATTCCCTGTGCGAGCACCATCTGCTGCCGTTCTTCGGCAAGGCGCATGTCGCCTACCTGCCCAATCGGCGGATCGTCGGACTCTCCAAGCTCGCGCGGATGGTCGAATTGTACGCGCGCCGGCTCCAGGTGCAGGAGCGGCTGACAACTCAGATTGCGCAGACGATAATGGAAGAGATCGAGCCCCTCGGCGTCGCGGTGGTGCTCGAGGCCGAGCACATGTGCATGCGAATGCGGGGCGTCGAGAAGCAGAACTCGTTCGTGACGACGTCCGCGATGCTCGGCGTGTTTCGCAAGAACGTGGAGACCCGCCAGGAGTTCATGAACCTGCTGCGTTCCAACAAGTAGCTCGGGACGGGTAGAATTCCAGCCCCAGAGTTCCGATTATCATGGTCACGGTCAGCGAAGGTCCGCTCGAAAAGCTCGCCGCGTACGCGATGCGCTACGTGAAGGCCGGGCAAACTATCGGGCTTGGCACGGGCCGCGCCGCAAGCGCCTTCATCCGCGCGCTCGGCGCGAGCCGGATTCCTGTGCGCGGAGTGCCGACATCGCTCGCGAGCGAAGAGCTTGCGCGCGAATGTGGAATCGAACTCGTCAGCCTGGCCGACGTCAAACGTATCGATCTCGATTTCGACGGCGCCGACGAAGTCGACCCCCGTTTGAATCTCATCAAGGGATACGGCGGCGCGCTGGTGCGCGAGAAGGTCGTCGCGGCGGCCTCGCGCAAGGTTGTAATCCTGGTCGGCCCGGAGAAGCTGGTGCCGAAGCTCGGGGCGCATCGCCGGCTCCCGGTCGAGGTGGTGCGCTTCGCAGAGCCTTACGTCTCGCGCGAACTCGCCAAACTGGGCGTCAAGGGACGCGACCGGATCGACGGCGACGGGAATCGGTTCCTGAGCGACAATGGCAACCTGATTGTCGATTGCCACGTGACAAAAATCGAGAATCCCTCGCGTCTGGAGCGCGAGATCCTGTCTATTCCCGGCGTGGTCGGAACCGGGCTGTTCGTCCAGATGGCGGACATGGTGATCGTCGCTCCCAGCGAGGACTGCCCGGTGCGCGTTCTCAGGCGCAAGTCGTGACGTCGCAAGTTCGATGACGGAGCGCGAGCGCGCGAGGCGGGACCTCGAACTGATTTTTCGGGCTGCCGTGGCGGGCGCCGACCCCTCGGCGTTGGTTACGCGGGCGCTCGACGGGCAACTTCGCGGCGCATCTTTCGTAGCCCCGATGGTTCGAGAAGCGGCGCGGATTTTCGTGGTCGCGGTGGGAAAGGCCTCGCCCGCGATGGCCGCAGCGCTCGCTGCCCGGCTCGGAGACCGGATAGCCGCGGGTCTCGTCGTGACGCTGCCCGGGCATGAGGTCTCCCCGCTTGTGCGAGACCGTTTTCGTGTCGTCGAGTCGTCTCATCCGATGCCCTCCGAGGCGTCGGTTGAGGCCGCGCGGGCGGCGCTGGATATACTCGGCGAGACGCGCGACGGCGACCTTGTGATTGTCGCGCTCTCGGGCGGGGCTTCCGCGATGCTCGCGATGCCGGCCGAGAGAATCACGCTCGCGGACAAGCTCGCGCTGAGCCTCGAGCTTCATCGCTCGGGCGCTTCGATCGGCGAACTCAACACGGTCAGAAAGCATCTCTCGGCGGTAAAGGGTGGGGCGCTCGCGCGCGCCGCGCGCGGCGGGAAAATCCTCGGGCTCATCCTGTCGGACGTGCTCGGTAACGATCTCTCCACTATCGGCTCCGGACCGACCGCTCCCGATCCGACGACCTACGCCGACGCGATAGGCGTGCTCAAGCGCAGGCGGCTATGGGGCCGCGCGCCCGAATCCGTGCGCGAGCATCTGGAGCGCGGCAACTCCGGCGCCCTCGCCGAAACCGCGAAGACCTCCGATGAGGTTTTCGCGCGCGGCATCAACGTGATTATCGGCGATAACGCAACCGCCCTGGACGCGGCCGGACGCGCCGCGCGCGACGCCGGCTACGAGATCGACCGATGGCGCGAACTGCGCGGTGAGGCGAATGACCTCGGCCGCTCGCTCGCCGCCCATCTCGTCGCGCTGGCGCCGAGCCGCGTGTGCGTGCTTGCCGGGGGTGAGCCAGTGGTGACGGTCAAGGGCGGCGGCAGGGGCGGACGCGCGCAGCAGGCGGCGCTTGCGATGGCGATTGAGCTCGCACGGTTCGGCGCCGGCGGTAAGGTCGCCGCGCTTTTCGCCGGAACCGACGGAATCGACGGGCCGACGGACGCCGCGGGCGCGTTCGCGTTCCCCGACACAGTCGCGCGCGCGAAGGCTGCGGGTTCCGACCCTGACGGGGCGCTTTCACGCAACGACTCGTATAACTTTTTCGCCGCGACAGGCGATTTGTTCATTACCGGAGCGACCGGAACCAATGTCGGCGACGTTTTCGTCGGGCTGACGGGTTGCTGAAGAGGAAGTTGTGAAAAGGACCGAGGTGAAGGATACGGGAAAAAGCCGCGACGCAATGACCGTTGGAATTCCGGGGCCGCGAAACGGGACGCGCACTATTACCCTGATTCCGGGCGACGGTATCGGCCCCGAGGTGGTCAATGCGGCCGTGGAAGTGATCGAGGCCTCCGGTGCGAAGCTGGATTGGGACCGCCAGGCTGCCGGCGCGGCGGCGCTCAAGCGGTTCGGAAGTCCGGTCCCGGACGAGTTGCTGGCCTCGCTCAAGCGCACCGGCGTCGCGCTCAAGGGTCCGCTCGAAACCCGCGTCGGCGAGGGCTATCGCTCGATCAATGTCTACCTGCGCCGCGAGCTCGACCTGTACGCCAACCTGCGGCCCACGCTGAGCCTCGCCGGCGTGCATACCCCGTTTCGAAACGTCGATCTTATCGTCGTACGCGAGAATACCGAGGATCTTTACTCCGGCATCGAGCATCAGGTGGCACCCGGCGTGGTCGAGAGCATCAAGGTGATCACGGCGCGCGCGTCGCGCCGGATCGCGCGGTTTGCCTTCGAGTACGCGAAGCGCAACAAGCGCAAATCGGTCAC
>JAKAVX010000419.1 GCA_021827465.1 Deltaproteobacteria bacterium
GGTCGCTAAAGCCGGAGTCAAACGTGAGCGGGTGTTCGCAGTTGCGGTCAAAGGGCGGGTGAACAGCGGCCTTCGGCCGGGAGCGGATGCGTCGAGGGCCGATGCAGAAGTCGCGCTGGCATCAAACCAGGAGATATCTGCGGAGCAGGCGGAACGAGTGGCGCGAGCGGCCCTGGTCGAAGCTTTGGGCGGCGGCATTGATAGCGGGGTCAAAGTCGTGAGCGGGCGATTGCTGGAGATGCCGGCTGGCGCTCCGGTCACAGAACATGCCTCGCCGGTGGATCCATTCCTGCATGAGGCGCTTGCTGAAATTTCCGCAGCCCGTGCTTCCACACGCGCGGCAAAGCTTGAGTACCTCCCAAGAGTTGATCTGGTGGCGGGAATCTTTCAGCGGGACAGTGGCTTTTCAGCGAACGCCGTGCCCGGACCGGGCAACGGCTTTGTGCCCAACACCACAAACTGGGCGGCCGGTGTAGTTGTGACTGTACCGATCAAGGGACTCTTCCAGGCGCGCGCCGACGTTCATGCCCAAGCGGCCAACGAACAGCTTGCGAGGGCGCGCTACGACCAAGTGACGCTTGCGATCCAAAAACAGATCGATACTGCACGCGCTATTCTCGAAGGAGCCCGACAGACTGCCGCCAATACCCCCGCCGAACTTGCCGCTGCCCGTGCGACGCAGCTTCAGGATACGGCACGCTACCAGGCCGGCCTCGCCACGTTGGTCGATGTCGCTGAGGCGAACAGAATACTCACGCAAGCCGAGGTGGACGACTCTGTCGCCCGAGTCAACGTCTGGCGCGCGATGCTGCTGCTGGCGCGTGCTGTAGGTGACCTCGATCCCCTGCTCGCCGAAATCCGCGACGCAAGCGGAGGCCATTAGTCGTTCTATGTGGCTCGTTAGAATCGCTTTGCGCAGACCAATCGCCGTGCTTGTTGCGGTTGCGGCGCTTATGTTGGTGCGACTCTCGCGCTGGTGCGGGTCCCAGTCGATATATTTCCTGACTTGCACGTTCCGGTGATCTATGTGTCCGAGCCGTATCCCGGAATGGCGCCCGAGCAGATGGAGGGTCAATTCGTCCAGTACTACGAATACCACTTCTTGTTTTTGACCGGTCTCGAACACATCGAGTCGCAGTCGATTCAGGGACTGGGGATGCTCAAACTCTTCTTCCATCCTGGCACAGACATGTCGCAGGCAACCGCGCAGTTGGTGGCATTGGCCGACCGCGCCCGCTCCTTCATGCCACCGGGGACTCTGCCGGCTTTCATTCTGCGCTATGACGCAGGTGCAATCCCAATCGGTCAGCTCGTATTTTCGAGCGACCAGCGCAGCCTTAAAGAAATCCAGGACCTCGCGCTCTATCGCGTGCGCCCGGTGCTGGCAACGTTGCCGGGTGCTTCGTCGATTCCTCCATGGGGCGGCAAGATACGCACCATCGTTGTCTACGTAGATTCTGACCGCCTGCGCTCGTACTCGATCTCGCCCGCGGACGTAGCGAACGCTCTGAGGCAGGCAAACCTCACTCTACCGTCGGGAAGCATTGGCGTTGGGAATCTAAGCCCGAGAATCGCCACCAATGCAATCGTGCACGACCCGCGCGAACTCGGTGACGTGCCGCTTAGGCTTGGACCGGGCGCTACGGTTTTCGTTCACGATGTCGCGCGCGTTGTTGACAGTGCCGATATCGTCTACAACGTTGCGACCGTAAACGGACGCCCTACCGTCTATATGACCGTCATCAAGCGCGCTGACGCATCCACGCTTGACGTGATCAACGAGGTGAAAGCGGCGCTCCCCCGAATGCGAGCATTGGTGCCTCCAAACGTTCAAATCAACTTTGAGTTTGACCAGTCGGTTTACGTAAAGAACGCGATCGGCAGCCTGCTTACCGAGGGACTGTTGGGAATTGGTTTCACGGGCCTGGTCGTTCTGCTTTTTCTAAGAGACTGGCGTTCCGCGCTCATCGTGGTTGTCACGATCCCATTTTCGCTCCTCGCGGGCTTCGTCGCGCTGCGTCTGGCGGGTCAGACGGTGAACATCATGACGCTCGGCGGACTTGCCCTTGCCGTGGGCATCCTCGTGGATGAGGGCACCATCGCGATCGAAAACACCCACGTTCACCTTGAAACCGCAAAGAGCACCGCACGAGCGGTAGTGCACGCGATGGGTGAAGTGATCCGGCCACGGTTTGTTGCCATGCTGGCCGTGATCGCCGTTTTCATTCCATCCTTTTTCATGGTCGGCATCAGTCGGTCTCTGTTCGCTCCGCTCGCGCTGGCGGTAACCTTTGCGATGATCGCCTCCTACTTGCTTTCGAACACGCTCCTACCTGTTCTGGCGGTTTGGCTGCTGAAGCCGGCCACAGGAGGTGAGAATGGCACGTCTTTCTTCGGACAGATGCGGAAGAGGTATGCCAGTTTCTTGGATTGGTCGATTGATCACCCGGCGTTCGTCCTCGGACTGTACGCGGCATTTTGTGCGGTCGGCCTATTCATGTTCTTCGGGCTTGAGACCCAGCTCTTCCCGAACGTTGACACCGGTCAGTTTCAAATTCGAATTCGTGCTCCCGCCGGGACGCGTCTCGAACGCACACAGGAGATCGTTCGCGACGTGGGGCAGATCATCGAGCGGGAAGCCGGCGCGCACTTCGTGCGCGCAACCTTGGGCAATATCGGCCCCGCACCGTGGAATTACCCGGTGGATGCGATCTTTGAATTCAATAGCGGTCCGCAAGATTCCCTTCTGATGGTAGCGCTGCGACCAGGCAAGCGGCCCTCGGTTGCGGCTCTGGAGGAGAAGCTCCGACAGAAACTCAAGGCGCGCTTTCCGGAGGTTCATTTTTCATTCGAGGCCAGTGACGTTGTGTCCCAAGTGCTGAACCTCGGCTCGCCGAATCCGATCAATGTAACCGTGTCTGGTAACGATCTGGATCAAACACGCGCTTTCACGGAACGCGTCAGGCGTATGCTCGACCGCCTGCCGATGCTTCGTGACGTGCAAACTCCCCAGCCTCTCGACTATCCGACGATTGGCGTGAAGATCAACCGCGTGCTGGCGGGCCAGTTGGGGGTTACCGTCAACCAGGTGACCGACTCGATCGTCACTGCTTCGTCGTCTAGTCAACTAATCATTCCCAACTTTTGGACCGATCCGAAAACGGGGGTCCCTTACCGGATCTCCGTGCAGGTTCCGCAGAGCGACCTCTCTTCGATCAGCGAGCTACGCGACTTGCCGGTGATGGCTGACGGCCAACCGCACCCGCTGGTCTCGGACGTGGCGACCATTAGCCGCGGTACGGCATACGGTGAAATCGATCACTACAACAACCAGCGAATGCTGAGCGTGGTCGCGAACATTGCGGGCAATGACCTACTCGGTGCTACAGATGCTGTCGAAGGTGCGATTAAGTCAGCCGGGCCACCACCACGCGGTAGCAGCGTCATTCTTCACGGGCAGGCTGAGCAGATGCTCCTGACCTTAGCCAGCCTGCGGGACGGACTGGTGCTGGCGGTCGTGGTCGTGATGTTGCTTCTGCTCGCCAATTTCCAGTCGTTGACCGACATGCTCGCGGTATTTTCGACCATCCCCGGAGTCTTGGCTGGGGTAGTCATGATCCTCTTTCTGAGTGGGACGACGCTCAATATCGAGTCGTTGATCGGCGCGATTATGTCTATCGGTGTCGCGGTTGCCGACTCGGTGCTGCTGATTAGCTTCGCGAGAGAGCGCCGAGAAGCGGGCGATGAACCGCGCCACGCTGCGGTCGCGGCCTCTCTAGCTCGCTTGCGGCCGGTTCTCATGACTGGGCTTACGATGATCGCGGGCATGATTC
>JAKAVX010000420.1 GCA_021827465.1 Deltaproteobacteria bacterium
TTACCTGTTCGCGGCCTACAGCATCATTTTCGCCGTGATCTTTTTCTACGTGATGTTCATCTGGCGGCGCCAGGCCGGTCTGGAGGCGGAAGTTCGCGCGATCGAGGCGCGGCTCAAGGAACTCGGCCAAAGCTCCCCCGCGGCTACCGCCAACAGCTCGCGAGCCGGTCAATAGTACCACTGGGGCGCGAACCGAAGCGGCGCGCCTTAATTCTCCCAAGCGACGCGGCCTTGCGCCTGTCACCCCGCGTGCGCATCTTGAGAGGACGGACGCTCCACGATGGAGTTCAAGGACTACTACAAGACGCTTGGTCTGGAACGCAGTGTCTCCGACGCGGAGATCAAAAGCACCTACCGCAAGCTCGCCCGCAAGTTCCATCCCGACCTCAATCCGAACAATAAGGAAGCCGAGCGCCGCTTCAAGGAAATTAACGAGGCCTACCAGGTCTTGAGCGACGCCGAAAAGCGCCGCAAGTACGATCAACTCGGCGCCGATTGGGAGCACGGCGCGACCGAGGACGAAATCCTGCGCCGTTACGCTGCCGCGGGCGCCGGTGCGCGTCCGGAAGCGGGTCCGCGATGGGGCGCGGCGGGCGACATGAGCGACTTCTTCGAGCAGTTCTTCGGCTTTGGCGGAGCACCGTTCGGAGCGGGGCGGACCGGCGCCGGGGCGCGAGGCGGCCCGTTTGGCTTCGGTGGCGCGGCCGAGCGTCCGGCGCGCGCGCCTGACGTTACCGCCGAGGTCAGGATAGCGCTCGAGGACGCGGTTCGCGGCGCCACGCGCAGGCTCGAGCTTGCCGCGCAGGACGAATGCCCGCGATGCGGCGGAACCGGGATGGTCACGCGCGAGCAGCGCCAGGGCAAGCTCCGCGTGATCCGCTCCGCCCAGCCGTGCGCCCATTGCGGCGGCGCCGGGATGATACCCGTCAGGCGAACCCTCGAAGTCTCGATTCCAGCGGGCGTGACCGAGGGCACGCGTATCAGACTCAAAGGGCAGGGCGGACGCGGAGCCAGGCCCGATCTCAACGGCGACCTGTTTCTGGTCGTGCGCCTCGAATCGCATCCGGTGTTCTCCGTCTCCGGGCGCGACCTCCGATGCCAGCTTCCGATATGGGACTATGAAGCCGCGCTTGGCGCCGAAGTCACCGCGCCCACGCTCGACGGAAAGATCTCGCTCAAGATTCCCGCCGAGAGCCAGGGCGGGCGGGTGCTCAGGCTTCGCGGACGCGGACTTCCCGCGCGCGGCGCCGAGCACGCCGGAGATCTGCTCTACGAGCTCAAAATCCTCGCTCCAACCGGCTTGACCGCCGACGAGCGCTCGCTGATGGAGCAGCTTGCCCACAAGCGGCGCGCACGCGGCGTCGCCGATCCGCGCGCCGAACTGATGAAGGGTTAGGGCGATGGCGCGGCCGCGAAGGAACGTGCAAAAGGCCGCAAGGACCGGCTCGGCGAACTACATGAGCCGGTCGGTGCTGTGCCGCCTCGGCGGAATCGCGGAAAGCCAACTGATGCTCTGGGAGTACGAGGAGTTTGTCGCGCCTGCGGCGACGCTCCAAGTAGGACGGCGCTCGGAGCCGCTCTACGACGAAAGTACGCTACGGCGAATCCGAACGATTCGCACGCTTGCCGAGGAACTCAGCGTCAACCTCCCCGGAATCGGCGTGATCCTGCATCTCCTCGACCAGATGGGCGCACTCACCGACCACGGGTAGCCGGCGAGCGACTTCAGCACGCGCACGGTGTCCGACGGTTCGGGCCTCGTCGTGTAATCCGGATCGGTGTCAGCAGATCGGACGATACCTTCCGAGTCGATCACGAACCTTCCCACCCACGCAGCATCGACAGCAGCGGCCCTTCCGCCACAAACCACGAAAAGCTCCCGCCGAGCGCTATAGCCTCGCAGGTAACTGGATGTCATCATTTCCGTGCGATGGCCAAAGCGCTCGCCCGCATACGCGGTCTGGTAGCACTGATAGCCGTTTTGGCCGTGCTTCGTGGCCAGACCGTTATGGCGGCGCCCACGCTTGTGCTTGAAGAGTCCCAGGTGGCGACAAATCCGCGGCTTGGAACGCTGGTCAGCCATCGCACGGTCCAGATTCAGAGACACAAGACAAAGCTCCGGGCGACGTCTCAGAACTTCACACTGGAGACAGTGCTCGATCTCGATCGCAACATTCTGTGCACGAAGGGACCGGGCATGTCACCGATCGCCTTGGCGATCCCTCCAACGGCGAAGGCCGAATACCTTTCCGCGGCCGACCCCGGGCTTCCACCGCCGGGGGCCAAATACAAAAAGACGGGCAAGAGCCGAGTCATTCTCGGCTATAAATGCGACGACTACGAAACTTGCTGGACCCAGGGGCCAGCGGATTCCATCGCGACCGCTTGTTTCGCGCCCTCCGCGCCAGAAGCGAAGATCTACACGGATTTCCAGCGAGCGCTCAACGCGTCGGCGGGGCTGCCTGCCGCGAGCACAGCCGGAGCTGTTCCCGAAGGAATTCCTCTGGTCACCGAAGTTACGCGCAAGGTAAGCGCCGCATTGATGGCCAACGCACCGCCGGACATGAGGGCGCAGCCGCTTAGCACAGCGATCATAACGGTCACTAAAATTGTGACCACAGAAGTCCCGGCCAAAGCGTTTGAAATCGCCGGTTGCACGGTCAAGCCGACACCCACGCCGGTCGCGAACCCAAAGATGCCGGCCGCTCCGACGCTCGCTGTTCAGACATCCGACAATGACATTCGGCTCATCAACGATAACCGGCCCCGAGGGAAGAACGTCGAAGCTCCCGCCCTGGTGCAACGTGAGATTGAAACAGCCGCTCGGCAGCTGGGAGCCCCGAAAGTCTGCGCCGATCAGCCGAACTGCAAGTATCTTTACGAAGGAGTTTTCAGGGTTAAGGTCCCGGGTCGGAAGTATCTCTACGTTGCTCAGCTCGAACCCTATTCTGCTGAAATCTGGTCTCTGATCCTTTTTGACCCCTCAACCGGACAGGTCACTCCCCATCCGCCAACCATCTGGGCAAAATGGACGGAGCTGGACTCGTCCGACGACCCCGATCTGCACACGCCCCTGATCTCATCCGAGGATCTCTTTCACGATCATCGAATCGAGATCCGCGTCGAAGAGGTTACGCACAACGGCAATATGTACAGCGCCGTGGTTGACAATTATTTCGCGGTCGGCGCGGACCTGAGCCTCAAACGGATCGCGACGATTGAGACCTCCGCTTACGTTGTCGCGGACGGCACATGGATCTTTCACCGAACACTCACGCGGACGGCGCCGAACCAACTGCGGCTCGATTCCTTTGTGTCGCGCTCTCCGGGAGCGGCTTGGCTCGTTTCGCCCTCCGAGGTGACGTCAAAGAGTCGGCGCGTGCACGTCGGCTACGTCATACTAGAGACTGGGGGACCGGGGACGCCGCTTCACGTTAAGGGGCGCCACGCGGAGGTCGCCAAATGGTCGTGGGCCCTCGTAACGTGCGCGGGTGAAGACACGCCGAGCGACGACACATTCCTGCGCGACGGGTACACCAACAATTACTAGTTCTTCTCTCTTCCGCCGGTGCCGTGGTTGCGAAGCGCCCACGGAGTCGGCTCGCGGGCGTTGCCCGGGGTGGGAGCCGTGGATAGCTTGATTGTGGTGGCTTCCGGGCACGAGACGCGGCTCTTGCGCAAGGTCGCAGGCGCGCTTTCACGGATTGGCATTCGCCCAGGCGCGCTCGTGATCGTCGCGCTCTCGGGCGGCGCCGATTCGGTCGCTCTCGTGCGCGCGATGCTCGCGCTGGCGGATAAGTTCGGTTATCGGCTCGCCGCCGCCCATCTG
>JAKAVX010000421.1 GCA_021827465.1 Deltaproteobacteria bacterium
CAAGTAACAATTTGAACATTTTACCACTTGGTGCGTCGTAACATGGGTCATCCCTGATGCTTGATGGTCGCGTGGCACGTTTTCTCGGGCCGAGGCCCGGCTTTCCGGCCGGCTCCCGGTTTGAGCGCCGGCTGATTTTTCTCGTCGCCAGCGTCTTTCTAAGCGCCTGTGCCAGCTATCGTCCCGCTCCGCTGGAACCCGCGCGCCTCGAACAAAAGTTCGAAGCCCGCACGCTCTCGAATCCGCATCTCTGCGATTATCTGAAGACCGACCTCGGAAGCGCTCTCAAATCCTGCCCGCCGCGCGAATGGGATCTGTCCCGGCTTACCCTCGCCGCGCTTTTTTACAGCCCCGATCTCGCGGTGGCCGCGGCGCGGCTCGACGTCGCCCAGGCCGCGATTGTCACCGCCGGTCAGCGTCCCAACCCGAGCCTCGGATTTGGACCGGCATATGCCGGCAGCGACAGCCCGAGCTTTGCTCCGTGGGGAATCGGCGCGGCGGGACTGAACATCCCAATCGAAACGGCGGGCCGCCGCGATATTAGAATCACCCACGCCGAACGGATGGCCGACGCGGCCGCGCTTTCACTCGGCGAGACCGCCTGGATGGTTCGCAGCCGGCTGCGCAAGGCGTTCTTCGACTATCTTCTCGCGCGGCGCGAGCGCGACGTAGCGCGCGCCCAGCAGCGGGCCGCATCCGAGGTCGTGAAACTGGTCGGCCAACGGGTTCGCGAGGGCGACGCTCCCGAGCCTGCGCTCACGCTCGCGCTTGCGAACCAGGCCAGGGCGAAACTCAAGGCCGCGCAGGCGGAAAGCCGCGTGCCCGAGGCGCTCACCAGGATGGCGGCGGCGATCGGCGTTCCGGTCGGCGTGCTCAAGGATGCCCGCTTCGAATGGCCGGGATTCGACGCACCGCCCGCGGCGAGCAGTCTTACGCCTGCGCGGATTCAGCGCCTAGCGCTGCTTAATCGGCTCGACCTTGGCCGCGTGCTGGTTGAATATCAGGCGGCTGAAGCGGCTCTAAAGCTTCAGGTGGCGCGCCAGTACCCGAATATCAATATCGGCGGCGGATACGGATGGGAGGTCGGTGAGAACCTGTTCGAGCTTACGCCAACTGTGATACTGCCCATCCTGAACCAGAACCAGGGGCCGATAGCCGAAGCGAAAGCCCGGCGCGAGGAAGTGGGCCGGCGTTTCGCAGCGCTCCAGGCGCATATTATCGCGCAGGCGGACGAGGCGCTCACGCGATACTGCGGCTCGCTCGACGTGCTCGCCCAGGCAAACCGTTCCGCCACGCTCGAATATCGCCGCCTGGGCGCGGCCCGAAGCGCGCTCCAGGCGGGAGAAAGCGATCGGCTCTCGTTCGAGATAGCAAAGCTTACGGCACTTTCCGCGCGCGAGTCGGCGCTCGGCGCGCTCGGCCAATCGCAGGCCGCGATGGGATTGCTCGAAGACGCTGTCGAGCATCCGCTCGGGCCGGATCATCTTCGCACCTTCACGCTGCCGACGACACGGCATGGCGCTTCACCGGGGGACCGAACCTGATGCGTGTGGCCTTGAAACGGACCGCGATTGCGGTGATCGGAATTGCACTTCTGGCCACCTTCGTATGGGTGCTCGCCCGCAGCCGTCGTGGCGCAGCCGACGACGATGACGCGGCGATAAAAACCACGCCCCCGTCGGTTGTCCATCGTCCCGGCGGAGAAGCGGTCGTCCGTCTGACCCCGGCCGAGCAGGAAAAGGCCGGGCTCGAAACCGTGGCGCTTAAGCCGATGCAGCGCGCGCGCGAATCCACGGCTTACGGCGTGATTCTCGATCCCGCGCCGCTGATTGCGCTCAACAGCGAGCTTGCTTCGGCGTCCGCGGCGCTCGACGCCTCGCGGGCGGAATTCGAGCGCGCGAAACGTCTTCACGCCCACGGCCAGAACGTCTCGCTCAAGAGCATGCAGGCCGCCGAGTCGAAGTTCCGCGCCGACCGGGCCCGCTTCGCTCAGTTAATTCAGCAGCTTGCCAATACCTGGGGTTGGGAGATGGCGCGGCTCGGCCCGCCGCATCGCGAAGCGATGGTTGCCAAGCTGGCGCGCCGCGAGATTGCGATCGCGCGGGTCTCGCTGCCGACGGGACAGACTCTTACCTCGAAACCGCGCGACGCGCGCGTCGTCGTGCTCGGCTACGAGAAGCGTCCGCTCGCGACCCATCTGGTATCCTTCGCGCCGTCGGTCGATCCGTCGCTGCAGGGAGAGACCTTCCTGCTCGAACTCGTCGCGCCGAAGTTTCCGCTCGTGCCGGGCGCGTCGGTGACCGCCTATCTCGAGTCGGCCGCGCCGCGCGAGCAGGGCGTGATACTTCCGCGCTCTGCCGTGGTGCGATTCAACGACAAGGCGTGGGTGTATGTCCGGGTCGACGCGAACGATTTCGCCCGGCGCGAGGTCTCGCTCACGACCCCGCTCGCCCACGGGTGGTTTCTTGCCAACAGCCTCGCACCCGGCACGCGCGTCGTCGTTACGGGCGCCGAGACGCTGCTCTCGGACGAACTCGGCGCGTCGCATCGCGTCGAGGAGGATTGACGGGCGGCGTGGAGCTTTCGATGCGTAAGCCGGCGGGATTTGGAGCAGAGTGATGCTCAGGAGTATCGTCGCGTTCTCGATCCGATTTCGCGGAATCGTGATCGCGCTCGCCTGCCTTGGTCTCGGCTACGGCATTTACGCGGCCTTCAACGCCAAGGTCGCGGTCCTGCCGGAATTCGCACCGCCGCAGGTCGTGATTCAGACCGAGGCTCCCGGTCTTAACTCCGAGCAGGTCGAGGCGCTGGTGACGCAGCGGCTGGAAAATGCGCTCGCCGGACTGAGCGGCCTCGATTATATCCGCTCCAAGTCGATCCAGGGCCTGTCTGTCGTCACGATGGGCTTCCACGCGGGCGAGAACATCTTCCTTGCGCGCCAACTGGTCGGCGAGCGTCTCGTGCAGACGGTCGGCCAGATGCCGCAGGGCGTGTCGGTGCCCGTGATGGCGCCGCTCACCACCGCGACAAGCTGGGTGCAGACTATTGGGATTACCTCGCCCACCCGCTCGCTGATGGATCTGTGGACGTTCGCGTACTGGACGCTGAGACCGCGCCTGCTCGCGGTTCCCGGCGTCGCCAAGGTGGCAATTTACGGCGGCGGAGTGCGCCAGCTTCAGATCCAGGTCGAGCCCGCGCGCCTGCTCGCCTATCATCTGAGTATCCAGGACGTGCTCGCGGCAGCTCGCCGCTCGACGGCGGTTGCGGGAGCCGGCTTCGTCGAGACGCCCAATCAGCGAATCGTTCTCCAGACCGAGGGCCAGTCGCTCAGTCCCGAGGCGCTCGGCTCGGTCGTGATGCGCTATCGGCGCGGCGCGCGCGTTACGCTCGACGACGTCGCGCACGTCAGATGGGCGCCCAAGCCGGTGATCGGCTTCGCGACGATCATGGGAAAGCCCGGCGTAATCCTGCAGATCTCCGGGCAGTACGGCGCCAACTCGCTGGAGGTGAGCAAGGGACTTGACCGGGCGCTCGCGGAATTCGCGCCGGACTTCCGCGCGAAGAACATCACGCTCCATTCCAGCGTCTTCCGTTCCGACACCGTCGTCGAGACCGCGATCGCCAACATCCGCTCTTCGTTGTTTCTCGGCGGACTGCTGGTCGCGGTTGTGCTGATCCTTTTTCTCTACGATCTGCGCAGCGCCTTCATCTCGCTGATCGCGATACCGCTCTCGCTGCTTATGGCGATTGTCGTGCTCGACGCGCGCGGCTTCACGCTGAACGCGATCACTCTCGGCGGACTCGCCATCGCTATTGGCGAGGTCG
>JAKAVX010000422.1 GCA_021827465.1 Deltaproteobacteria bacterium
GGAGGACGCGGTGAAATCGCGCTCGCTCGAAGAAGAGATGCGGGTACGCGACCTCGCGGAACTGGTCGCCGAATCAACCGGCACGCAAACCAAGTAATCGCGCGCATTGACAACGCGAAAAAGGGCGGCCCATTCGGCCGCCCTTTTTTATTTCGGTGCGTCGCTCAATCAACCGGCGCTCGCTCCGCGCAACCGCGATGGGCGATAGTAATGGATGTGGCAACCTCACTCGATGAGCACGTCGTCCCCGACCGCGACTCTTCCGCCGCGTAGCGCTGTCGCGTAACTGCCGAAATTCTGTCCCGCCTCGCGCACGATCGTGCGCAGCACGCTCGGATCCTTGGGCAGACCCTCCTGTTCGAGCGTCGGCATCACGCATCGCATGCACGGCATTTCGAGCTTGATCCGCACGTTGCCGATTGTGAGCGTCCTGCCGCTCCATCCGGCCTCTACGAAGCCCGTCAGATCGCGCCGCGTTTCGACGAAGATGTTCGGACGGAAGCGGCGAACGTCGATCACCGAGGCGGGGTTTCGCCGGCCAAGCTCGTCGAGCGACGCGGTCGTCAGGATATGCAGCGGGAACACGTCGAAGTACGTGCCGAGCGGCGAGGTGAATTCGAAAATCTCCGGCGGCACGCCCATCAGGTCCGGCAGCGGTTCGTCGCCGATACGCCCGAAGATCTCGCGCAACTCCAGGTTCATGTCGGGATTGTCGGGAGCGGCGCGCCGGTAGAAGTCGCGGTTTTCGGGCGGTTGAAGCGGCCAGATCGTGACCGGGCGGCCCAGAAACTCGGAAAGCCTGCGGTTGACGGATTTCGAGTCCGTGGTGCGGATGCGCTCGCCGCCGGGCAGCGCGATTTCCACATGCGGGATACGTCCGCCTGCCGGCTCCTCTAGGTAAACCGCGCCGCATCGCATCAGGCTGCCGAGTTTCTTCGCGCCCCGCACTTCGCCCGCCTTCTCATCGCGCAGCGCCCATCCGCGATCGCCCGCGATGCCAAGCGCGGCAACTTCGCATCGCTCGATCCGCTCGCCCGCCATCGACTTGACCGGATAGCGCCAGAGTTCCCTTACCGTGCCTATCTTTTCCACGCGATTTCGTCCTTCTGCCGCGCGATTGCGGCGACGCAGCGATGCGTCACGATTTCAGATCCGCCAGGAACTCGAGTATCGCGGCGTTCACCGCGTCGGGCTTTTCCTGCTGCGTCCAATGGCCCGAGCCTTTGACCAGCACGGTCTTTCGAAGATTCGGCACCCAGGTCTCCATCCCTTGCGCCATCTCGGGCCGAAGCACGACGTCGAGTTCCGCCGTGATCATCAGGGCTGCCGGTTCGACGCGCTGCGCAATGCCGGCGCTTTCCTCCCAGTTGCGATCGATATTGCGATACCAGTTGAGCCCGCCGCGAAAGCCGGTCTTTTCGAACGCCTTGACGAAGACATCGAAGTCTTCTTCGGTGAGGAACTTTCCGTGCGGGCGGTCGGGCAGCCGTTCGAGGATTCCGCCTCCGGCTGCGCCGAACACCCCGGGCGGGCTCTTGCGCATCTCCTCGGGATTCATGTCGGCCGGATCCTGGTAGAAGCCGTTGAGCGTGCGGCGCACATCGCGCTCGAGTTCCTTTTCGGCCACGCCCGGCTCCTGGAAATAGAGGATGTAATGAAAGCCGCCCGCCGCCATCGCGCGCATCGCGTCCGTCGGCCTCATCGGCGAGCGCGGGATGAACGGCGTGTTCACTCCGATCACGCGCTCGATACGCTCGGGATGCGTCAAGGCGGTGTTCCACGCGGTCATCCCGCCCCAATCGTGGCCGACGATGACGCACTTCGGTATTCCCATCGCGTCGAGCATCCCGATTATGTCGGCGACGATCTCCTTCTGGGTGTACGCTTCGACTGCGGCCGGGCAATCGGTATCGCCGTAGCCGCGCTGGTCGGGCGCGATCGCGCGGAAGCCAGCCGCGGCGAGTGCTCGGATCTGATGGCGCCAGGAGTACCAGAGTTCCGGAAAGCCGTGGCACATCACGACCGGAAACCCTTTGCCAGCTTCCACGAGATGCGTCCGGATTCCGTTCGTTGCCACGACCCGGTGATCGAACTCACCCATGATGAAATCCCCCCCTTCTGCCGCGACCGGTTCGGGATGGCGAACCGCGGGCTTTCGGCGATGATGCTGCAGTCGCGGCCGTAATGCCAGAGCGAGCAATGACACGTTTTGTCAATTGACTTACTTCCGAAAGCGGCCCTATCCTCCGAGGCGACTGGTTTGGAAAAAATTTTCGGCAACGGAGGAGGGGATCTCCGATGGATCGCGAGTTCGAGTTCAAACAACTTCTCAGAGCCTATCGCGCGGGCATAATCGGCAAGGCCGCCTTCGACGAGGAGATGGCGAGGCTGGAGGGCAACGGAAGCTCAAACGGCGGCGGCGGCTTCCGCGCCTTCGGCCGCATCTACAAGTCCGAGCGCGACGCGGTCATAAGTTTTCTCGACAAGGTGCGCGCGGGCGAGGCCAACGGCGGCGAGGCGTTTGCCGCGTGGGCTGCAGTCTGCAAGACCGATTGCATCCACACCGGCCTTCGCATAATCGCCGAGCGCGAGGCCTATCACGCCAGGATCTTCGAGCAACGCCTGCTCGAACTCGGCGGCGAGAAGCGCGCGACGACCAGCGAGGAAGGACTCAAGTTCAAGGCTTACCTGGGCGACCCGAACGTCCCGGACACCGAAAAGCTGCTCAGCTTCACCAAAAACGTTGGCGAAGCGAAGGAAGCGGTGCGTCCGATCCACGAGTTTGCGGCGCTGCTCAAGGACGACCTTGCGACCAAGGAAGCGCTCAAGCTGTTCGCTGCCGACGAGCTTTCCAGCGTCACCTGGGTATGGGAAGTGTGCGCCGCCCTGAGCGCGCCCAAACAGGCAGCGGCTCCTGCGTCCGAGCAGGCTGAAAAGGCCGCGATGTAAGCAGAGCCTGGCGAATCGTCCAGCCGCCGGCGCGGATCCTTTCGGACCCGCGCCGTTCTTTTGGAATAGGCGCGGTCGGCTGCTTGCGCGAGCGCCGGACGATTCGAAGTCACGTCGCGTAGCAAAAAAAGAGAGCAGCGGTTTCCCGCTGCTCTCCCGTTTTTGCATCGAACCAAAGCGCCGGGAACCGGCTATTCCTTCAGCGCTGGAGCCGGAGCGGGTGCGCCGTGTGGCGCTCCGCCATGGGACATCCCGAACTCCTGCTTTTTGAAGCCTGCCGGAACTTCGAAGGTGCTCGCGGGCAGTTTCTCCACGCTTATCTTCGCAACCTCGACCTTGCTGACGATCGGCGGGTGGTTCTTGATCTCCTGCTGGAGCTTCTTCGCCTCCTTGGGCGGCAGGTTGGGTATCGCGATCTTGGTCAGCCGCGTGCTGGCATCCTGTGCGAGCGGAACACCATGGGGCATGGGATGCTCCGAGGACATGTCGTAGGCCGAGCCCTTGAGCTTCTTGACCATGTTCGCTTCGAAGGCGAGAAACTCCGACGCGCCCGGCACGCTCGTCGATACGCACTCGTTAATGGTGTAGTCGCCGCTCTCGAATTTGCCCGAGCCGATATACTCGTCGCACTTGAAGCCGGCGACGGTGCGCGATTTGCCGGTCTTCTTGAACTTGGCGCCGTGAAAGGCCGGTTTGCCCATCATCTTCGCCATCGGACCGGTCGGCGGAAACGGCATCTTCACGTAAACCTTGCGGTCGGGATAGAGGATGTACATGGCCCCCTTGTCGAGGTCGGTGATGACCTGATGGGTGCCCGAGACCATCTTCTCCTTGTTGCCCTGTATCATCAGGGTGCGCTCGGTGTTCTGCG
>JAKAVX010000423.1 GCA_021827465.1 Deltaproteobacteria bacterium
CACGAATTTGCGACCCGTTGCCCGCGCGATCGATTTGCCGAGCGAGGTCTTGCCGACGCCCGGAGGTCCGACCAGGCACAGGATGGGTCCCTTCATCTGGCCGACCAGGGTCTCGACCGCAAGGTATTCAAGGATGCGTTGCTTGACCTTTTCGAGGCCGTAATGGTCTTCTTCGAGAACCCGCTCGGCTTCCTTGATGTCTAGTTTGTCCTCGGTGTACTCGAACCAGGGCAGGGCGAGGAACCAGTCGAGGTAGTTGCGCACGACCGTCGCCTCGGCCGACATCGGCGACATCATCTTGAGCTTCTTGATCTCGCGCTCGCACTTTTCGCGCGCCTCGGCCGGCATCTTCCTGCGGCGCAGCTTTTCCTCTAGTTCCTGGATCTCGTTCTTGAATTCGTCCTTTTCGCCGAGCTCCTTCTGAATCGCGCGCATCTGCTCGTTCAGGTAGTACTCCTTCTGGGTCTTCTCCATCTGCTTCTTGACCCGGGAGCGGATGCGCTTTTCGACTTCGAGGATTTCCAGCTCGGACTTCATGTAGCCGAGGATCTTCTCCAGCCGCTCGGCCGGATTGGTGGTCTCCAGCAGCGCCTGCTTGTCCTCGAGCTTGATCGAGAGATGGCCGACCAGCTTGTCGGCGAGGAAACCCGGATCGTCAACCGACGCTATCGAGGTGACCATCTCGGGCGGAATCTTCTTGTTGAGCCGGACGTAGTTGTCGAAAGTCGAGGTGACCGAGCGGATCAACGCCTCGACCTCGGTGGTGCGGTCGCAGACTTCGTCGATCTCCTCGGCTTCGACCTGGAAATAATCGTCCTGCTGCAGGTAGTGCACGATACGGGCGCGTTTTTTGCCTTCCAGCAGGGCCTTTACGGTGCCGTCTGGCAATCGGAGCAGCTGGACCACCACTCCGAGCGTACCGATCGTGTACAGGTCCTGCGGACTCGGCTCGGCAACCTTGGCGTCTTTCTGCGCCACCAGCAGGATAGGGCGCTTCTGGGCCTCCGCGACCTCGAGCGCCTTTATCGACTTCTGGCGCCCGACGAAAATCGGATAGACCTCGTGAGGGAAAACGATCAGCTCGCGCAACGGCAGAAGAGGCACCGCGGCGGTCTGATTCGGATTGTCTTTCTTGTCGTTTCGAAAAAGCATCTTCGGATCCCGGTTCAAGCCGTTTCGGCGGTCTTTTGAAAAACCAAGAGTGGCTGTTCCTTCTGGGTTACCACTTCTTCCGAGATCAATACCTCCTTGATATTGGGCTGCGACGGGATTTCGTACATCAAATCCACCATGATGCTCTCCATGATGGCCCTGAGTCCGCGCGCACCCGACTTGCGTTTGAGCGCCTCGCGAGCGATCGCGCGCAGCGCTCCCTGGGTGAACTTCAGGTGCACGTTCTCCATGTCGAAGAGCTTCTGGTACTGCTTGACGAGCGCGTTCTTCGGCTCGGTCAGGATGCGCACCAGTGCTTCCTCGTCCAGCTCGCCGAGCGTCGCGAGCACCGGGAGCCGGCCCACGAACTCGGGGATGAGTCCGAACTTGAGCAGGTCCTCGGGCTGCACCTCGTTGAGCAGCTCGGAGATGGTCCTCGGGTCGCGATGGCTGAGATCGGCCCGAAAGCCCATCGTTTTGCCCGCTATCCGCCGCCGGATTATGTCGTCCAGCCCCACGAAGGCGCCGCCGCAGATGAACAGGATGTTGGTCGTATCGACCTGGAGAAATTCCTGCTGCGGATGCTTGCGGCCGCCCTTGGGCGGTACGCTCGCCATCGTGCCTTCAATGATCTTCAGCAGGGCCTGCTGCACACCCTCGCCCGAAACGTCGCGGGTGATCGAGGGGTTGTCGCCCTTGCGCGCTATCTTGTCGATTTCGTCGATGTACACGATGCCGCGCTGGCATCGCTCTATGTCGTAGTCGGCGTTCTGGAGAAGCGACAGGATGATGTTCTCGACGTCCTCGCCCACGTAGCCGGCCTCGGTCAGCGAGGTCGCGTCGGCGATCGTGAACGGAACCTGCAGGAAGCGTGCGAGGGTCTGGGCAAGAAGCGTCTTGCCGACCCCGGTCGGCCCGATAAGCAGGATGTTGGACTTCTGAAGCTCGACGTCGCCGCTCACCATCTGCGAGTCGATACGCTTGTAATGGTTATGGACGGCGACCGAGAGGATCTTCTTGGCCCGCTCCTGGCCGATTACGTACTGGTCCAGAACCCGCTTGATCTCGGCCGGCTTGGGCACCGCCGAGCTCTGGCTGAACGCCTCCTCGCTGTCGGTTTCCTCCGCGATGATGTCGTTGCACAGATCGATGCACTCGTCGCAGATGTAAACCGTGGGCCCTGCGATCAGCTTGCGCACCTCGTCCTGGCTCTTGCCACAGAAAGAACAAACCAAATTGCCAGAACGGTCCTCATGCTTCGCCATAATCTCTCCCGCGCTTCACTTCGAGGGCCTTCGGCTAACGATTACCTCATCAATCAGCCCGTATTCAACCGCCTGTTCAGGCGACATGAAGAAGTCCCGGTCAGTGTCTTTTTCTATTCGCTTGAGGTTTTGCCCGGTATGCCTTGCGAGGATGTTGTTGACCACCTCGCGCTGGCGCAAAATCTCGCGTGCCTGGATGTCGAGGTCGGTGGCCTGGCCTTCCGCCCCGCCGAGCGGCTGGTGAATCAGGATTCGGGAATGCGGCAGGGCGTAGCGATGGCCTTTCTGCCCCGCGGCAAGCAACACCGCGGCTGCGCTTGCCGCCTGCCCCATGCAGAAAGTTGAAACCGCCGGCTTGATAAACTGGATCGTGTCGTAAATCGCCAGACACGCCGTCAGAGACCCTCCCGGCGAGTTCAGATAGAAGCTGACCTCCTTGTCAGGATCCTCGGATTCCAGGAACAGCAATTGCGCGATTATGAGGTTGGCGACGTCGTCGTTGACTTCGGTGCCGAGAAAGACGATGCGATCCTTGAGAAGCCGCGAGTATATGTCGTAGGCGCGCTCGCCTCGGCCGGTTTGTTCGACGACAATCGGGACTTGGTTGCTCATAGGATCGAACCGGTTACGGCCTGTGCAGCCTCTCCCCAGCGCGCGCCTTCTATACCCGCCTAAAATTTTAACGGTTTGGAAAAAACCGGGCAACATAAGGGACGCCGGCGGAATCTCTCCCGCGGGCGCCCGTTGATGTCATCCCGGCGCACCTTCGGCTCCTTCGGCGCGTTCCTTGGAGCCCTGCTTCGCCCGTTGCAGCAGTGCTTCCATGACCTTCTCGCGCCTCATCGAGCGCCTGAGCGCCTCGCGGTTCTCCTCGTGCGAATAAAAATCCGACAGCCGCTCGCGTCCGCGTCCGCTCTGCCTGAGAATCAGGCCGATCCGCTCGGCCAACTGGTCATCGTCCAGCTCGACGTGCTCCTGCTCGGATAAAGCGTCGAGGACGAGCGCGTTGCGGGCGCGCTTGGTGGCGCGATTCTTGAACTCTTCGGCGTTGGTGCGCATCTGCTCGGCTATCTGTTCGTCGCCGAGCCCGCCCGCGCGAAGCGTCGCCGCCAGCTCCGCCTCCATCGCGCGCTGCTCGCGCGAAACCATCGATTCGGGCACCTCGACCGGGTTGCGCTCCACGATAAGTTCGAGCAGGCCCTGGCGCGCCCGGCTGTCCGCCTCGGCGTGCGCCCGCTCCACGAGGTCGGCGCGCACCCGCTCGCGCAGATCGGCCAGGTTCTGGCACTCGCCCTGATCCTTGGCGAAATCGTCGTCGAGCGGTGGAAGCTGGCGCTGATATATCTCCTTGACCGTCGCGCGCCATTCCACCGTCTTGCCCGCGAGGTCCTTGT
>JAKAVX010000424.1 GCA_021827465.1 Deltaproteobacteria bacterium
TGGATGGAGGGTTATCGGTCAGCGAAACGTGGTCAATTACGGCGCCAACAAACTGCGCTTCATATCCCCAGTGCCGGCCGGAGCCAAGGTCCACGGACGCAACCGAATCGTCGCTGTTGAGCCGCGTCCTCAGGGGACGCAGGTAACCCAGGAGACAGTTATCCATGTAATCGGTAACGACAAGCCGGCGTTGATCTACGAGGGGATTTTTCTCTACGTCAGATAGTCGCTCGTAAGCCGCTGAGGCTCGGAATTAATCCACTGTAAAACCGCCCGGCTCTCGATTCATAGTAGGCTCACGATGGTAGAGCAAATCGATCTGACCGCCGAATATGGCGCGGTGCGCGACGAGGAACAGCTCGACTGGCAGGCTTTGGCCGCTTATCTGCGTGGGAGGATTCCAAACGCTGACGCGCCGATGCGGGTGATGCAATTTCGTGGTGGGTCGTCGAATCTTACTTATCTCCTCGACTTCGGCGAGTTGCAATGGGTCGTCAGGCGTCCGCCGTTCGGTCCCCTGCCCGTCGGTGGGCACGATATGGCTCGGGAATATCGCGTATTATCGCGCCTGTGGAAGGTTTTTCCAGCGGCTCCGCGCGCGTGGCTTTATTGCGATGACGCCTCGATAATCGGTGCGCCGTTTTTCGTGATGGAGCGCAGGAGCGGGATCGTATTCAAGAATCGTCAACCTGTTCCTGCCGCGCTAGGCAACGACCCTGAAACATTCCGGAAGATTTCGGAAGGCTTTATCGACACGCTTGCGGACCTGCATGGCGTTGACTATCAGGAAGCTGGTTTGGACGATCTTGGCAAGCCCGACGGCTTTCTAGGCCGCCAGATCGTTGGATGGATGAAGCGATGGGAAGCCGCCAAAACGCGCGAAGTGCCGCTGATGGAAAAACTCGGCGCGTGGTTTCTGGAGCATAGGCCAACCGCGCAGCCCCCGACCCTTCTACACAATGATTTCTATCTGCACAACGTGATGCTCGACGCGGGCAGGTTGGGCCGCGTCATCGCGGTGTTTGACTGGGAGATGTCAACCCTTGGCGATCCGATGATCGATCTGGGAATCGTGATGGGCTATTGGCGCGAGCGCAGCGATGTCGAGTTGCTCGAGATCGCGGAAATCGAACCGCACACCCTCACGCCTGGTTTTATGGGTCGAGGACAACTTGCCGATCGATACGCGCGCCGGACCGGCCGCGATCTTAGCGACCTTCCGTATTACTGGGCGTGGGCGCATTGGAAGAGCGCTACCGTCGGTGAACAGATTTATGCCCGCTACGTTCGCGGACAGACGACTGATCCACGTTTCGCCGTGATCGGTAAAGGCGCTCCGGCTCTGGCCCGGGCTGCGGCGAGAGTCCTGGCGCCGCTCGGATTCAGGGCCTAAGCGGTGAGACCCGGGCCTGCAAATGGAACGCAAAACGATCAAGATGTACTCGGACTTCAAGAGTCCGTTCGCCTATCTGGCTTTCGATCCGGCCTTCGCGCTCGAGACCGTTTATCGCGTGCGAGTGCGATGGATTCCGTTTCAGCTCCGCATCAAGGGAAAGGGCGAGCGCAGCGTCTATTCCGAGTACAAGGCACGCTACTCGTATCTTGATGCACGCAGATGGGCTGCGGCGCGCGGGCTCGTGATTCGAGGGCCGCTTAAGGTGTACGACACGACTCCGGCATTGATCGGAGGCCTGTTCGCTGAGCGCAACGGTCGCTTGCTGGATTACAGTCGCGCAGCTTTCGAGCATTTCTTCAAGCGCGAGTTCGAGGCTGATAATCCGGACGCGGTAGCGTCGCTTCTAGAAGCTCTTGGACTGTCCGCCGCCGCTTATCGCGAATTTCTAATTGGAGAGGGCGCGCACGGTTACGCCGCTGCCCAAGAAGAGGCGGCCATCGATCACGTCTTCGGAGTACCGTTGTTTATTTTCGAAGGTGAGCCGTTTTGGGGATACGACCGGCTGCCGGTATTGGAGCAACGTCTTGCTGCCGCCGGACTTGGGATTACGCGATGAGATCGCGCTGAGGTAACCTGAACGGTGAGAGCACACGGTCCACAGTTCCGGTGCTTCGCTACTGTTGCGCTGAGTTAAGCGGCTGTTCGATGGGCTGAACGCGTTCGCCGTCGCGTGCCGATTGGCCGACGTTGAGGGCGACCATGGCGTTTTCCGAGATGCCACTCTTGATCTCGACAGCGATTCCATTGTCATAGCCAAGTTGGACTTCAACTAGATGCAGGCGGTTGTCTTTGACCACCGGTACGTAGCAGTTGCCGTTGCGAAAGATAAGCGCCTCGTCGGGAACCAGGGGCGCGCCGCCCGGAACCGCGACCGTGAACTCGGCGGTGCCATACATACCCGGATAGAGCGCCAGATCGGTGTTGGGCAGGTCAACTTCCACGAGCATCGTGCGCGAGTCAGACGCAAGAGCTTCCGGATGGCGGGTAATGGTGCCGGTGAAATTGCGCTGCGGGTATTCGTTCACGCTAATCGTCGCGCTGTCTCCGTTGCGGATAAAGAGCGCAACATTCTGAGGAACGTAGGTATACACTCGGAGCGGCTTCATTCGCGCGATTCGCAAAATGGCATCGGCCAAACTGGTTGAACTGGTGGCCTGCGGTATCAGATGCCCAGGATCGACGTCGCGTTCAGTAACGATTCCGTCGAAGGGCGCGACCACGCGCTCGTAAGCCTGGAGCGCGATCGACTGATCGAGGGTTGCTTTGGCCTGCAGCATCGTCGCTCGCGATTGGTCGGCCGCCTCCAGCGAGATCACATTCTCGCGGACGAGGGTCTGGTTGCGGTCATCGGTGATTTTCGCGATCTGATAAGCGGCTTCAGCGTTGCGGACCTGCTGATCGGTTTCCGGCGATTCGATTGTCGCGAGCAGTTCGCCTTTATGAATCCGATCGCCCTTGTCTACAAACAGCGACTTAATGTAGCCGGGAACTTTGGCGTAGATCTCCGTCTCGTCATAGCCGCGCGTGGTCGCCGGTAGCTTGACGGTGCGCGCCGCAGGCATGTGGCCCACCATTGTGACCAGCACATGCGGGCCAAGCGCGGCCTCCTGTGCGAGCTCGCCGGTTTGGCGGCCGATCCATAATTCGCGCGCCAGCACGAGTCCGGCCGTTGTGATCACGAGGATCGCGACCGTGCCGAGCCATCCGGCTACGAAAAATTTTCCGGATGATTTGGCAGTGTAATGCCGGGGGTCGTCTTCCATCGGCTCCAATCACTCACGCACCGGGCGCCGTGAGCTCTTCGATCTCGGCGTCGCGCTGATGCTTGCCAATCAGGTTGCGGCTAAATATCGAATAAACCGCGGGCACTACAAACAGCGTCGAGACGGTAGCTGCGATCAGACCGCCGATAACGGCGCGTCCGAGCGGGGCGTTCTGCTCCGAGCCCGAGCCGAGGCTCAATGCCATCGGCAGCATCCCCAGAATCATCGCAAGCGCTGTCATAATAATTGGGCGGAAACGGATTCGCCCAGCCTCGATCGCGGCTGCGACAGGACCGTACCCATCTTCGCGCAATTCGTTCGCAAAGGTTATCAGCAGATTGCCGTTGGCGACGCCGACGCCGACCGCCATGATCGCGCCCATCATCGATTCCACGTTGATCGTCGTTCCAGTAAGCACCAGCATCCAGATTACGCCGGCGAGCGCACCTGGCACGGCCATCATGATGATGAACGGTTCGAGCCATGACTGAAAGTTCGCGACCATCAGCAGGTACACGAGGATTATCGCGAGGATCAGGCCCTCGCCAAGAGTTACGAACGAGGAACTCATGGCCTGACTCTGGCCGCGAA
>JAKAVX010000425.1 GCA_021827465.1 Deltaproteobacteria bacterium
CCTCATACTTCGAATAATCATATTCGTATAAAAATATTGGCGGTATCGGCACGTTCATGATGAGGGATTCGATTAATCGCGATTTCTGCTCGGGCTTCCACCGATGCCGCCGCTGATATTCCGGTGCCAGCCGATAGGCCGAGTCTTCCGCCATCGATGCGATCGCGCTGAGCGGGTATCGCGCGGATTCCGTGATGATCCGGATCTCGCCGCGCACATACTTCTCATTGATTTCCTCGTCCGAAGGGGCATCGCTAGGGGTTTCGGCGCCAGATGCGAATTCAAGTCTCTCACCGTTAAGCAACGACATTTGATTCCTCCTCTGGCTTGCCCGATGCTGTCCGCCTTCGGGCCGAGGCGCTTTCACGACGATTGATCCGATCGTCGCTTTGGTCGATCGACTCCCGCAACACCTGGAGACGTTGAACGTACGCGGTCGCGTCCAGGTTGTGCCTTCCGGCGTAAATCAGGAGCTGCGAGGCCGAAATCACGAAGCGATCACCGCTGGACAGCGTCATCCCGGCGCCCTCAAGTTGAATGGCCAATCGAGCCGCCTCTCGCAGAATTGCGCTCTCGCACGCATCGGCAGACGCGGCGAGTGGCTTCTTCCGGCACACCAGAATGGCATCCAGGCTGATCGGTGCCTTTGCGGCCGTCTTTGGGCTGGCGCCGCGCAGTTCCGAATGCACGGGATGCGCGGCAACGACGTATATGCCCGCCGAGAGCAGCGCCTCATATATCGCGCCCCACCCGTCGGGGCGTGAATGATGAAAGCTGAAGGCCAAGACACCGTCGTGTTTCAATACCCGCCGGCATTCCGCAAATACGCGGCCTAAAAGGCGAGCGAACGTTCGGGGGTCTTTATTCTGTACTTCGCCGCTTGAGGAAGAGTCCTCGCGGTTAAACCATGAATAGCGGTCGTGGAGAACGGGTGCCAGCCACGCGAAAAAGAAATCGCTCAGCTCGCTATAGTGTACGAAATCAAAGTATGGCGGATCGGTGATCACCGCGTCGACCACCGCGTCCGGCAGTGGCAGACGTGAGCTGTCGCCGTTCAAGACCAGCAGGCCCGTGCCGCCGGCTTGAAGCTGCGTCCAGCATTCGGTCAACGGTGCGTCAATCGGAGGGCTTGCGATAACTCGTCGGCTGCGCGCGCGATCGCCGAGTAGATCAGACTCGAATGCAATTTCGAACGGCTCATCGAGATACTTCTTTGCGCGAATAAGTCGCGATTCAAACAGCGTAGAAAACGTGCCGCTACTTCGCTCTGTTCCCCAGACGGAATTCTCGAGCGGCGTGCGCTCTGGCTTCAAGATATGGTTTGAAAACATATGGCGCACTGCACCGGTTCCCTCGCCTTTGTAGCTGCAAAACAGGTTGTTGAACTCCAACGTGCTTGAAAAGAGGCAAAGAAGTTGCTCCTGGATAACGCGGTCTTCAATCTTAAGGATGTTCCGAAGCAGAAGTCCGAGGCAAAGCAATTGCCTTGAATTAAAAAAATCGCGCCACCGGAGATAGTTATATCCACGTGCCTGATCCGTATTGTGCCCCGCGCGCACATGGGCATGTGGTAGCGGCAAGCTCTCCTCCAGGAGACGTCGCTCAGCTTCCGCAAACAGGTCTCGATCGAAATTAGTTGCTGCCAGATACACCTTCTCGCCGGATGGGCGCAAAGCTAGCACCGCATAGAGTCGATGCCGCGGCGGAGATCCGTCTTTGGGAAGCAAGTCCTTAATGCGGTGACGCTTTCCGGTCCTGCTCAATACGTATTGTCCGTTCGCGGGGCCGGCCTGAGGGTCAAACGTCGTTGCGCAGTGCGGGCATTGCGCTCTCGTGGTGTCGTACCGAGCTTCGAAGATTCCCCAACAGTTGATGCAGACAATCTGGGCGCGGGGCTTCTTTTTAGGATAAGCATCCTGTGCAAATACAAGTCTGCTTAATAGAGGTACAGTTTCGCCGTCAGGGGTGTCGACGGTTTTCACCCAAAAGAAATAGAGAACTGGAATAGTTTTCTTGGTCTCGGGGTCGATTGCTCGGTAATAGTGCCGGATTTCGGAAGCGACCTCACACTCAAGACGCCGATAGGCGCTTCTCAGTTCGGTCTCGGACACGCGCGTGAACGCCTGCCTGACAAGAAAAGTGCTGACGGGATTGATGTCGCAGCCGATGGCTTTTGCGCCGAGCTTTGTTGCTTCTCCGAGCGTCGTGCCGCTTCCCATGAAAGGATCAAGCACGATGCGGCCGGAAAAATTATGGTTATTGTAGAAGTTTACCCATGTGTTCGTAGTCTCTGGACTCAATGACGCCAGCGTTATTGCCCGGAACACCGAGCCAAGCCGCGTCGCCCACCATTTGTGGATGTGATAGAGGGGCCGATTTATCTCCTTTCGCCAGCTTTCTTGCTCAGCAATTTGACTAACTTCGACGATAGGAAAGCCCTTCTCCAGCGCAGTCCTTTCGTCCGCATGGGAATTGACTTCAGCGGTGTGGGGGGAGGCGTTCATGATTCCTCCCCTCCGTTGCTTTCGTCGAGTATAGGGAGGCGCTGAATCATGTTGACGGGCTTGCTGGCCTGATCTTTCAGCCGCAGCGCGACAAACTCGTGTGCCTGTCCCGCGCTCGGATTTGTCACCCGTTCTGTCTGCAATTCATTGGTTCTCAGGTCAAAACTGTAGCCGACAACAAGTTGGTCCGCTTCGACGCGCCTTAGCCGCCCGACTTCCTTGAATCGACTGTCTCTTGGAAACTTATCCGGCAAGATGAGCGTAATGAGGCCGGTCGTGCCTTCGGTGAGAGCGAACGGGGTGGGCGCGACGTACATCTTTCGATCCCGGATCATAATGTCGCCGTAAGTACCGAATCCTTTTACGCTCTTATTCTTGTGGATGTAGCTGTGGTCTGCGTTGAGAAAATCGCCGTGGCAAAGCACCAGGTCGACGACGGGATATTGCCGGCGTCCATTCCCCTGATCGGCATAAGGCGAAAGGTCGGCGGGGTATCGCCCGAAGACATAGAAGATCTGGCGCCCGTTGTGATGTCCCGTTGGCACCTGACTGTTCGAGTCGTAATCTCGTTCGCGCCCCGGCCACGCAAGGCCCTTGATTTCGTAGCCTTCCGTATATTCGACAAGGCAGAAATCGGGATACGTGTTTCGGCCGGAGCCCTCGAAGAGGATCGCGAGATCCTTTAGTCTCTTTTGAAACCAGTTCTGGAAATGGAATTCCTTGTCCTTTGCGCTAATCGACTCGATGAGTTCGCCAGCGCCGATTGCTCGAACGCATTGTTCGAAGACTTCAAAGCACGTCGTAGTTTTGGGCATCACTTCGATCTCACCTCCGCCGCATTCTCTTCAGTCTTTCTTAGGCATTGTGCTACTCCTGCGCGGCAAGATGGGCAATGTCCTGATCGCCCGGACAGATTGTCGTTCGTCTATAGGCACGTCGTAGGTCGCTTTTAGGTTCAACCCAAACCCCGGAGCTCGTGTGAAAGTAATGCCCAATTGGGGGGCAGAGCCGCCTTTCCCACGGTGGGGGGCAGGCCGTTGAGTACCTCGGTGATACGCTTTGCGGGCATTTTAAAGATTGCGCGCCAGCGCGAACGCGGGTATGCCGAGCGCCTGGAACTGTTCGGCCAGGTGCTAGGATTGATTGCTTCTCGAGTTTGTGCCCCGGATGTGCCCCAGAGGGCAAAATCGACGTTTAGGCACGGGAAAGATATCAGCTAACCGGCTGTATTTATTGGTCGGGGTGACAGGATTTGAACCTGCGACACCTACGTCCCGAACGTAGTGCTCTACCAG
>JAKAVX010000426.1 GCA_021827465.1 Deltaproteobacteria bacterium
ACTGCGTGTTGAGTGCGAGCACTTCGTCGATTGCATCAAGACCGGCGCGACTCCACGCACCGACGGCCTCTCCGGCCTGCGCGTGGTGAGCGTGCTTCACGCGGCCAGCGTGTCGCTGCGCGACGGCGGGCGGCCGACACCGGTTGAAGTTCCTTGGGTGGGCTTGCGATGACGGACGAGATCCAAATCCCGAAGCACGCGTGCGTGGCGGACGACGTGCGGCTCGGCCCGCGCGTCCAGCTCGCCCCGTTCGTCAACCTTTACGGCTGCGAGGTCGGCGCAGAAACGCGCATCGGAGCCTTCGTTGAGATCCAGCGCGGCGCCTCGATAGGGCAACGATGCAAAATCTCGAGTCACAGCTTCATCTGCGAGGGCGTGACCGTCGAGGACGAAGTCTTCATCGGCCACGGCGTCGTGTTCATCAACGACCGATATCCGCGCGCGACCAATCCTGACGGGTCCTCGAAAGGCGACGGCGACTGGCGGATGGAACGGACCACGGTCGGCCGGCACGCCTCGATCGGAAGCGGAGCAATCATCATGTGCGGGGTCACGATCGGCGCGGACGCGATAGTCGGTGCGGGCGCGCTTGTCACGCGCGACGTAGCGCCTCGCGCGATCGTCGCCGGCCATCCCGCGCGCCTAAGGCGCCTGGTCGAGCATTCCGAGCCAGGTTCCGGATTCACACCACATGGAGGTTTGGATGCGGCCGATTAAATTCGTTGATCTTGCGGCTCAAAACGCCGAAGTCAGGGACGATATCGAGCGGGAACTCGCCGAGATCCATGTCCGATGCGCTTACATCGGCGGGGCCGTGGTCGAGGCTTTCGAGCGCGAATTCGCCGATTTCCTCGGCGCGCGACACGCGATCGGCGTGGGAAGCGGCACCGACGCGCTCAGGCTCGCGCTGATAGCTGCGGGGATCGGTGCGGGCGATCAGGTCATCACCACCCCGATGACCTTCATCGCGACCGCCGCGGCAATCCAGCAGACCGGCGCGCGGCCGGTGTTCGTTGAAGTCGATCCCGAGACCGGAAACCTGAGCCCGCGCGGATTGCGGCGCTACCTCGAGCGCCGCACGAATGGAACGGCGCGGCTTCCGCGCGCGATTGTCCCGGTTCATCTGTACGGGCTTCCCGCGGCGATGGAGGAAATCGCGGCGATTGCGCAGGAGTTCCGGCTCAAGGTGATCGAGGACGCATGCCAGGCGCATGGCGCGAGGTGGCGCGGTCCGAACGGCGCGGCCGTGATGGCGGGTACGCGGGGGCTCGCGGGATGCTTCAGCTTTTACCCGGGCAAGAACTTGGGCGCGTGGGGAGAAGCGGGCGCGATCGTCACCGACGACGACCAACTGGCGTCACGGGTGAGACTGCTGCGCGACCACGGCCGTATCTCCCATTACGCGCATCAGGAGTTCGGTTACAACGCGCGGCTCGACGCGATACAGGCTGTGGTGCTGCGTGCGAAGCTCAAGCGGCTGGGTGAGTGGAACGAGCGCCGGCGCAAAGTCGCGCGGCTTTATCGAAAACTGCTCGACTCGACGTCTCTAACCCTGCCGGCTGAGCCTGACGGCATGGTTTCCGCGAACCATTTATTCGTCGTTCGCACGCCCGCCAGGGACCTGATCCGTGAGGCGCTCATCGGCAACGAAATTCAGTGCGGCATCCATTATCCGGTTCCGCTCCATCTCCAGCCCGCATGCCGGGAGCTTGGCCATTCCCCCGGCGACTTTCCGGTCTCGGAGACGATGGCGGATACCGTCCTTTCGCTTCCGATGCATCCTCATCTAACCGACACGGAAGTCGGGCGCGTCGCGCAGGTGGTACGCGACGCGCTTGGAGGATACAGAGAGTTGCTCGCCGGCGGACTCAAGCGAATGGCAACCTTGTCTCCCCTCCCCCCCGGGAGAAGGTAGATCGCCGATGTTCGCCGGCGAGCTCCAGAAGCAGAAGGCGGTGTTTGCCGCCGCCGATATCTTCGCGTTGTTCATCGCGTTCAGCGCGGCGCTGATGCTGCACGACCCGGGAGACGCGATGGAGGCGCGGCTGTTCAGGACCAGCCCGGACATCCTCATTATGAGCGCCGTCCTGATGGCCGGAATGTGGCTCGCCGTTTTCCGCGCCTGCGAGCTCTACCGGATGCGCAACGGCGGGCTGAAGGAACTCGAAGCGATCGTGCGCGGCTCGACGATCGCCGCGCTGCTCACGGTGCTTGCGGGCTTCCTCGCGCATCTCGACGTGTCGCGCCTGACCGTGGTGGTTGCCTACGCGATGGCGACGCCGGTCGTGGTTACGGTGCGCGCCGCCACCCGATGGAGCATCCGGAGGTTTTACACCATTCCGGAAAACGCGGTTCCGCTCGTGTTGATCGGATTCAACCGGGTCGGGCGATATCTCTGCGAAAGCATTCTCGACCAATTGACTCCGTACGAGGTCGTCGGATTCCTCGACGACGGTCGTCCGGGATGCCAGTACCGTGGCTATCCGGTACTCGGACCGATCGAGAGGCTCGGCGAAATCGCGCGCTTGTTCCCTGGACTCGAAGCCGCCGTCGCCATGCCCGACGCGCTGCGGGAACGCGAGCAGGGAGTCGTCGCGCTCTGCGAGACGCATGAGGTCCGATGGTGGCTCGTTCCGTGGGTCGCCAACCGTGCGCCGAGCGGACTGCGCTTCGACATGCTCGGCGTCGTTCCGCTGATAAGTTCGCGCGGTTCGAATATCGGCGGCCTGAACTTTGCGATAAAGCGCGCCTTCGATCTCGTAACCGCGAGCATCTTGCTCGCCTTGAGCGCGCCGGTGCTGCTTTTGGGCGCGCTTGCGATACGGATTTTCGACGGACGGCCGATCCTCTTTCACCAAAGCCGGATCGGCGCCCGCGGGCGTCCGTTTGCGATGCTGAAGCTGCGCACGATGCGCGCCTCGGCGGGCGACGCGCCGCATCGCGACTACGTTCGCCAATGGATCCGCAACGGCGCGGCCGCGGACGCGTCGGCAGACCCCCTGTTCAAACTGGGCGACGACAACCGAATCACCCCGGTCGGCAGGATTCTTCGGCGCTTCAGCATCGACGAGCTTCCACAGTTGTTCAACGTCATCCGCGGCGAGATGAGCCTGATAGGTCCGCGTCCCGCGCTGCCGTACGAGATCGAGCTTTACCAGCCGTGGCATCGCCGCCGCCTCGACGCGATACCGGGCATCACCGGGCTTTGGCAGGTGAGTGGGCGCAACCGCCTGTCGTTCGACGAGATGGTTCGGCTCGACGTGCAGTATCTGAGCAACTGGTCGCTAGGCGCGGACTTGAGAATCCTGATGCGCACGCTGCCGGTGCTTTTGCGCGGTGAGGGCGTGTGATGGCGGCGGAGACGCAAGGCAGGCCGCACGAAACAGCTATGCGGCATGATGGTGCGTTCTGGCGCGCCTTCGCCAAAAGCGTGCGCGACAATGTCGCCGGCGAAACCGCGGTCCAGGCGCTCAGGCTCGGCGCGACGGTTGCGCTCGCGCGGGCGCTCACGCCCGAGGACTTCGGCCTGTTTCGCATCCTGGTGATCGTAAGCGTGTTCGCAACTCTTTTCACCGAGGCCGGAATACCCGACGCACTAATCCAGCGCGACGAACTGCGCCCCGAGCACGAATCGACCGCCTTTTGGCTGACGACCGGGTTTGGCGCGCTCGTGGCGGGCGCTCTTTACGCCGGCGCGCCGGTAATCGCGCGCCTGATGGCGATGCCGCAGCTCACCGAGGGCGCGCGTCTTTTATGCCTTCCGATCCTGCTCGGAGCAACCGCGGTTACATCCGACGCG
>JAKAVX010000427.1 GCA_021827465.1 Deltaproteobacteria bacterium
CTCTTCGCGGGGCTGTTCGAGGTCATGACGCTCCTTCGTTATCGCGCTCAGGAACACTTCCTCCAGCGTGCTGCCCTCGGGCAGCGCAGCCAGTTTCTCTTCGAGCACCACGTGCCCGTCGGCGATTATCACGACCTTGTCGCAGATCTGGGAGACCTCGGGCAGGATATGGGTCGAAAGCACGACCGTGCGCGAGCCCGAAAGCGTTCTGATCAAATCCCGGATCTCGTGAATCTGGCGCGGGTCGAGTCCTATCGTCGGCTCGTCCATCACCAGCACCGGCGGATCGTGGATAAGCGCCTGCGCAAGACCGACCCGCTGGCGATAGCCCTTGGAAAGCTGCCCGCAGATGCGATGTGAGACGTCTTTAAGCCCGCACACGCTGATCGCATGGTCCAGAGCGTCGGCAAGCTTCGAGCGAGGAACGCCGCGAAGCCGCGCGACGAAACGCAGATAGGCGTCCACGCGCATGTCCGCATAAAGAGGCGGATTCTCGGGCAGGTAGCCGATTTTACGGCGCGCTTCGAGCGATTGGGTGAAAATATCCAGCCCGTCGATCAGCACGGTGCCCGAAGTCGCCGGCATAAACCCGGTGATTATGCGCATCGTGGTGGTCTTGCCTGCGCCGTTGGGCCCGAGAAAACCAAGAATCGATCCGCTTTCAGCGGTAAACGACACGTCGCGGATTGCGACGAACTCGCCATAATGCTTGGTTAGGTTTCTGACCTCTATCATCTGACGTGGACGTCCCTCGCGTCTTGGGTGGACGCCAAACCCCTAACGAATTCTTTGACGAAAACCTTCCCCGGGCATTCAGCGGACCGTGCGGATCGGCGCCACCCGGAGGACAACCTTAACACAACATCAATATTACAAGCCCTCGCCGATGTTAAGAGCGCTTGTGCTAAGAGCACTTGAAGGAGAAGCCCTCCGCTTTTTCTTTGCAAATCGGTTCGGGTAGTTTCGTTCCATGGCGGAAGCTCGGCGCACTCTTTATCTTGTCGACGGCTCCGGATACATCTTCCGGGCCTTCTTCGCGTTGCCGCCGCTGTCAACGTCGCGCGGGATGCCGACGCAGGCTGTCTACGGGTTCATCAGGATGCTCTTCAAGTTGATCAAGGAGGAGCATCCGAGCCATATCGCGGTGGTCTTCGACTCGCCGAAGAAAACCTTCCGCGACAACTTGTTCGAGGATTACAAGGCCAACCGTCCCGAGGCGCCCAGCGACCTCACCGTCCAGATTCCCTATATCCATCGCGCGGTCGAAGCCTTCCGCATCAAGACCCTGGTGCGCGACGGATACGAGGCCGACGACGTGATAGGAACTCTCGCCGCGTCGGCGGCGCACGAGCGCTTCGAGACCGTGATCATCACCGCCGACAAGGACTTCATGCAGGTCGTCGGCCCGCACACGACGCTGTGGGACACGATGCGCGACAGGCGGGTCGGAGTTCGCGAAGTGCGCGAGCGTTTCGGCGTCGAGCCGGCGGCGCTTATCGAAATCCAGGCCCTGATGGGCGATCCGATCGACAACGTCAAGGGAGTGCCTGGCGTTGGCGAAAAAACCGCGGCCGCGCTGGTGCGTGAATTCGGCGACGTCGAAAATCTCTACCGCAATCTCGACAAGCTCGAACAGACCAAAATCCGCGGCGCAAAACGGCTCGCCGCGCTGCTCGCCGAGCATCGCGCCGACGCCGACCTCGCGCGAAAACTGGTCCGTATCAATACCGGCGTTCCGCTCGACGTAACGTGCGAGCAATTGACCTGGCCCGGGATGGACGAAAAGGCCGTCGCCGCGCTGCTGCGCGAACTGGAGTTCACCTCGCTGCTCGAAGAACTGACGCCCGCGCAGGCAAGCCTGCCGATCGGAACCGGCGAGGAAACCAGGCTCACGCGCGAGACTGTCGCGCGGGCGCGCGAGCAGCTCGAAGCGTCCGAGCGTCTCGCGCTTCATCTAGCCGAGGACGAAGCGGCAGGCGCGCGGCTCAAACTTCGCGGCAACGGGAAAATCTTCGTCGCGGAGCGCGATCTTATCGCCGACCTCGGAGCGACGCTCGGCAAACCGGCGCCGCCCAAGGCGTGCCACGATCTGAAGACGCACATCCGGCGCCTCTCGGCATACGGCGTGGCGCTCGCGGGCGTCGATTTCGACACGATGCTGGCAGGTTTCCTGGTCAATCCGGGACGCCCCGAGCCTTCGCTGGTCGATCTTTACCACGACCATCTGGCGGGACTTCGTCCCGGCGCGCCCGCCGGATCGGAGCCCGAGATTGTCGCCGCGCTTCGCGAGGCGCTGGCGCCGAGGCTCGAAGCCGACGGCCTCGAAAAACTCTTCCGCGAAGTCGAACTGCCGACCGCCGAGGCGCTGGCCGAGATGGAAGCGACGGGCGTCAAGGTCGACAACCAAGCGCTGAGCGCTATCTCGCGCGAGTTCGGCGAAGAGGCGGCGAGACTGGAGCGCGAATGCTACGAGCTTGCTGGCGTCGAATTCAACCTGAACTCGCCGATGCAACTGCGCGACGTCCTGTTCAACCGCCTGAAGCTCACGGCGCGCGGCCTCAAACGAACAAAAAGCGGCTACTCGACCGACGCCGACACGCTGGAAAAGCTCGCCGCTGCGCATCCGATGCCGCGCAAGCTGCTCGAATACCGAAGCCTCACCAAGCTCAAATCGACTTACGCCGACGCGCTCTCGAACCTGATCGATCCCGCGACCGGGCGAATCCATACGACTTTCCATCAGGCGCTCACGGCGACCGGCCGCTTGAGTTCGAGCGATCCGAACCTGCAGAATATCCCCACGCGAAGCCCGGAGGGGCAGCGTATCCGGCGCGCGTTCGTGGCAGAGCGCGGATACATGCTCCTTTCCGCCGACTACTCGCAGATCGATCTGCGCGTGCTGGCCCATCTGTCGGGCGACCCCACGTTGACCAGCGCCTTTCGCAAGGGCGAAGATATCCATATACGGACTGCCACCGAACTACTGGGAATAACCCCCGACAAGGTCGACGCGAACGCGCGGCGCCTGGCCAAGACGATCAATTTCGGGATCATCTACGGGATGGGTCCGCAGCGTCTTGCAACCGCTTTGGGGATTCCCACGTCAGAAGCTTCGGACTACATCAAGCGGTACTTCGACCGGCTTGGGGGAGTTCGCAGCTTTATAGACGAAACTTTGGCGAAGGCGCGTGAAACAGGCTTCGTGACGACGATGTATGGCAGGCGGCGATATCTTCCCGAGCTTCACGCGCCCGAGGGTGGCGCGCGGGCGCAGGCGGAAAGGATCGCGGTCAACACTCCCATTCAGGGAACGTCGGCCGACCTGATAAAGGTCGCGATGGTGCGTTTGGGAGCCGAATTGAAGCGCATCGAACTAAGGGCGAAAATCCTGCTGCAGGTACACGACGAGCTTCTGCTCGAAGTCGAGGACGGTCATCTGAGCGAGACCAAGGAGGTTGCCAGGCGCGAAATGGAACATGCTGCGGAGTTGGCGGTGCCACTGAAGGTTGACATGAAATGGGGCCGCAACTGGGCCGAATTGGGCGTCGCCTGAAGGCAACCGGACTGAATTAAACCTACCTGACCGGCGTCTAAACCATTGAGAAACACGAGCCGCCCAGACGGCGACGAAGCCGAACTCATAGCGCGGGCAAAAAACGGCGACCGCGAGACCTTCGGGATTCTCGTGAAGCGCTACGAGCGGCGGGTTATCGGAGTCGCGCTGGCGGTGGTTCATAACCAGGATGACGCACTTGAACTCGCACCGGCAACTTTCGTTCGCGC
>JAKAVX010000428.1 GCA_021827465.1 Deltaproteobacteria bacterium
CCTCGCTCTCCGGCACTTCTCCGATATAGTCGGGAAAGCGCACGCGCCGATGGCTGTCGTGGGTCTCGAAACCGGTTGCCCACATCTTGGTAACCCATTCGCGCAGATGGTCGCCTTCGGAAACCATCGCGCGGCAGTGAATCTTGCCGCCGTCCAGAGTCCGCGCGTACGGCCATTCGATCAACTCGCCGACCGGAACCAGGTCTCGATAGAACATCGAGAGATCCCACGGCTTCATGATCGCGTAGCCGACCACGGCCTGCGCCTGGAGTAACCCGAGCAGCAGCACCGCGCCGCGCTGCGCAAGCGTTCCCGCGCCGCGCGCCAGCGACCACATCTCGCCGATCTCGAACACATACTGCGCGCTGTACCGGCTGAAGTCCGGCTTCGGATACGTCTGAGCGAACGAGGCCAGATCGTGCATGATGAAACCCGCAACCATCTGGTCTGGATGCGGTCCGGCGTCGTCGAACAGCGCATACATCCGGCCGAACTGCATGTGAATCCTGCCGATACAGGAACGCTCGGTCTCCCTGAAGCCTCCATTTCTGACTGCCCGCGCCTGGGTCATCCGTTCGATGAAGATGCGCCGCTCGGCATCCGTCGTCAGAAGACGCAGTTCCATTTGTTCTATAACCTCCTTATTTAGGCAATAAATGGCAAGAGTGAGCATCTACTCATTCCATTTCCTCTCTTTAGTTAGCTATTTGTGCCCTTCGGGCGCCGACGCTTCCGATCAGTTTCGGCGATGGCGCCCGGCTCCGCGGCACTTAGTGAAAGCCTGTCAAAACAAAGGGCGCAGGCCCCTTCAACTTCGCCCCGCAACGCCGAGTTCCGGCAGCACTCGCGTCCGCGACCTCCCCAAATGACGCGGCGGTTGACTGCAATATCTCGGTATTGCCAGCCGCTGTGGGCGACATCGAGCAATGTTTGTCTTCAATCGGCGTTAACTCGGAGTCGGACTAACATAGTCATTTTGTGTGCGCAACCGAAGAACACCGTATAGTCATATCGCGGTTTGCAAACCGTCAGACACTGATGATAGACTACCTGACTGTTTGCTTCTTAAAATGACTGAAAAATCCTTCGAGGGTCGTTTAGCGATAGACGAACTCGCGGAACATATCCTGGCACAGGCTGGACCGAATCCATCGGAGCTTGGCGCCTGGAAGAAGCCGATGCGTGACATCGAGCGCCTGATGCGCCGCGATTATGTTCGTGCGCTGAGAAAACGACTGGGATACTGGGCAGTTAGGGAACTGCTTTCGGCCGGAAGGACAATCTGGCCGCAGCTCAATCGCGAGCGTCTCTCGCTCACGCGCAGGGAGTTCGGCGAAATAGCCGAACGGCTGTCGGTTTACCTGTCGGCTCGGCCGCATCGCAAGCCCGACGGGATGGCCCTCAGGGGCTTTTACGTCCACGAGAGAGACTCGGCGCTGAGGCGTCCTCTGATATACGTGAATACCGCGCATCACCCGGCCGCCGTGGGAGCAACTTTCTGTCACGAAGTTGGCCATCATCTCGCCGCGCGCCTGTTCGCAGAGAAGAAGGCCGAGCCGGTGCATTTTTTCTTCGACGCGGCCTACGCGGACCATCTCGACGACCCGGTCGAATTGGTGGCCGACGTGCTGGTAAGCCTGGCCGCTTATCCGGAGCCGACCGCACGGCGGATATTCACCGGGACGTGGAATAGCAGTCTGGTTGCGCGCGCGCAGCATTTGACGCCCGAAGCGATCGCCGACATCTGCGAGCATCTGAAACGGGGTTATCGCGTTGATTTTACGCGTTCGGGGCAGCCAGGCCGGAACCTCACCTACCTGGCCGGCATGGTTCACTTTGCCAAACTACGATGGGGACTACTGGGGGAATACGACTTATGAAGAAAAAAACTTTGGGTGAGGTCTTGAAGGCGCGGCGCGAGGCGATGGCGTTGACCCAGCGCGAGCTCGCCGCCAGGCTTGGAGTCAAGGCGAGCCACGTCGCCTACCTGGAGAACGGGCGCCGGCGTCCTTCGCTGCCGTTGCTCGGACGTCTTGCGGCCGTGCTCAGCCTGGAAAAGGAACCTCTGTTCCTGCTCGCCCATCCGGAGGCACGGGCGCTTTTGGGCACCCGCGACGGGGCGCCGGCCGCGCGCCCGGACAACGCATGGCGCAAATTCCTGGGCGACCGCGCGCTGCTCGCGCGTCATAAGGTCACGGCGCGTGAGCTGCGCGTGCTCAAGCAGGTGAACCTGCTCGGACGGGTATCATCGCCGCGCCAGTTCCTGTTCATCCTCAACTCGATACGCCAGGCCGTCGAGGAAGACACGTTCTAAATTGCGGCATTTCGCGGCGCGGGACGGGAAGGTTCCGCGCCGCGGGTGTTCCGCTTACGGCGGCACAATCCGCCAGTCCGTCATGTCCGTCCGTTTCCGATCGGAGTCCGCCCGCGACAGCGCCGCTAGCGGCCCTTGGCGTCGGGCACGCCGTGGCCGTTCAGGAAATCGCTCCGCGCCGCCATCGGATCGGCGCGCACCGCGTCGTTGTAGGCGTTCATGAGCGTGCGCGCGTCCTCCGAGCACATCAGGTCGCGCATCTCGGCGCGCTCGATATAGAGGCCCGAGTCCAGGTCGCGGTCGGCGCCCAGGTAGACCGCGCGCTTGATAGCGGCGATCGAACGCGGCGGCCGCTTCGCGAGCGTGCGCGCCCATCCGAGCGCGAAGCCCATCAGCGTCTCGGGCGCCAGCACCCGGTTCACCATCCCCATCCGCTCGGCCTCGCGCGGATGATACACGTTGCCGAACAGCATCACTTCAAGCGCCCTGCCCCGCCCGACCAACCGCGTGAGCCGCTGGGTTCCGCCGCCGCCGGGCAGGATTCCGAGCACGGCCTCGGGCAATCCGATCTGATAGGGGCCGTCGGCGGCGAGCCGGAAGTCGCACGCAAGAGCAAGCTCGTAGCCGCCGCCCATGCAATCGCCGTTGATCGCCGCGATCGTCGCCTTGGGGAGCAGCATCAACCGGTTCAGCAGGCGGTGAAATCCCTCCTCGAGAATCGGGAAGGTGCGCGCGCATTCGGCCGGATCGGCCGCCGCCAGGGCGAGTTCGTCAACGCTGTAGTGAGTGATAAATTTGCCGTCGAGCGCACCCGTGATGACGAGCGCGCGCGTATTCTCGTCGCCCTCAACCCGTCCGACGAGATCGAGCAGCTCCTGGCTCATCGCGCCGGTCATGTAGTTCATCGGCGGATTGTGCATTTTCCATATCTGGACGTGGCCGTCCTGTTCGACAGTGAAGTATTTCATCGTCACGCTCCGAATAGAGCGCCAGTAACGTCAGCGGGGTTTGAATGTCAAGCGGCCTTGAGCCAGCGCCGGGTCTGATCTAGGCTCCGCACTACGGACATTCGTGATGAAGTTCGATATCGACCTCAAGGCCGGATTTCTGCAAAGCCTCAAGCGCGAGGTTCTTGCGACGCTCACCCCTGAAGAGAAGGCGGTAATCGAAGTCTCAACGGGAGAGATGGGCAATAAGCCCGATGCGGTCAAGCTCGGGTGGCTCAAGATGCGAACCAAGGAGACCTGGACCAAGCAGCGCTATCTCAAGGTGCTCGAACGCACGATGAAAAAACTGCGCGAGCAGGTCGCCGCCGAAAGCGATCGCAAAAGACACTAGCTTCTTCCGTCTGAAATTCCGGCCAAATCCATCAGTCAGGGCCGACCCTCGTTACTCTGCCCGGTAGATCGCGCAAGACCGGAGTCGCGACGCGCGCGGGTCAGCGCTCGATACGGGCGACACGGCGCTT
>JAKAVX010000429.1 GCA_021827465.1 Deltaproteobacteria bacterium
GCTCAGTGTCACGATCACAGAAGCCTCTGATCACTTGGACATGATATAACGATTATCGTTATATGTCAACCATAGAACGCTTGCGAAGCTCGCCGGACTTTCGCCGGACGAGATCCTCGAACGGTTCCCGCGGCTCTCGATCATTTCCGTCTCGAACTTCGGCCAGGACGGTCCCGACCGCGACGCGCCGCTCAACGATCTCGTGCTTTACGCGCGGGGCGGATGGACCTATCCGGTCGGAGAGCCGACGCGCGAGCCGCTTACTCCGCCGGGTTCGCTCGCGCAGTATATCGGCGGGCTCTTCGCGGCGATCGGCGCGATGCAGGCGCTTTACGCGCGGAACTTTGTGCTCGGGCGTGGCCAGCACGTCGACGTGTCGCTGCTCGAAGCTACGGTTGCGACGATGATCTACGAGACGGTCGCGTTCCAGTACTCGGGCGTCGCACGAGTGCGCGTCGGCAAGCGCTACTTGATCGGGCCGTACCTGATCGTGACGCTTGCGTGCCGCGACGGATACGCGGGACTCCATTGCGTGACCGACAAGCAGTTCGAAAGCCTGTGCGAAATGATGGGCCGTCCGGAACTGATCGCCGACGAGCGGTTTAGCACCGCGCTTTTGCGGATGGTCAACAACGACGCCCTGCTGGCGATCGTCGAGCCGTTCTTTCTCGAGCACGACCGCGCGTTCCTGTCCCGCGAGGGTCACAAGCGCAAGCTTCCGCTGGTGCCGATACCGAGCGTCGCCGAAGTGCTCGAATGGGAGCAGCTCAAGGCGCGCGGATATTTCGAAACCGTCCGCGATCCGGTGCTCGGCGAAATCAGAATTCCCGGCGCTCCACTTCGCCTGTCGTCGCATCGGCCGGAACCCACCCGTCCCGCGCCGCGCCTGGGCGAGCATAACGGCCAGATTTTCGGCGAAGGGTTCGGGCTTGACGACGCGGAGCTTTCCCGGCTTCGCCAGGCGGGAGTCATATGAGCACAACGACGACGCATGAAAGACTCCGCGTGGTCGATCTCTCGATGGGATGGGCGGGGCCGCTGGTCGGCGCGATGCTTACCGAGATGGGCGCGGAGGTGATCAAGATAGAGGACACGCGCCATTTCGACTGGTGGCGCGGCTCGCTTTCGATGGCCGCGCCGGAGGAGGATCCGATCGAACGCTCCGCGGTTTTCAACACGATAAATCGGGGCAAGCTCGGCGTCACGCTGAATCTTGCGGACCCGCGCGGCGTCGAGGTGCTGAAGCGGTTCGCCGTCACGGCCGACGTGCTGATCGAGAACTACAGCGCGGGCGTCATGGAGCGGCTTGGGCTTTCCTACCAGGTGCTGTCCGCGCTGAATCCGCGTCTGGTGATGATCTCGATGCCGTCGTTCGGCGCCGAAGGCCCGGAGCGCGACGCGCGCGGATACGGAAACACGGTCGAAGCGATGGCCGGAGTGACGGGGCTGACGGGTTATCACGACGGCGGACAGCCCTACACGCTCAGCAACGCGCTCGGCGATCCGGTAGGCGGGCTCAACGGGATGTTCGCCGTGATGGTTGCGCTGCACGAGCGCGAACGCACCGGGCGTGGGCAGTGGATCGAGCTTGCGCAGGTCGAGGCGGCGATTCCGCTGATGGCCGAGGAGATCCTGGACTACCAGATAACCGGGAAAATTCCGCCGCCGCGCGGAAACCGCCATCCTAGGCATGCTCCGCACGGAATCTACCGGTGCGCCGGCGAAGACGACTGGATTGCGGTCGGCGTGGAGAGCGAGGCACGGTGGCGGGCGCTCGTTGGCGCGCTCGGCCTCGAGAAGCTGGCCCGCGATCCGCGATTTGCGAGCGCGGAGGCGCGAAAGCGCAACGAGGACGCTCTCGACGAGGCGCTCTCTCACGCGTTTGCGTCGAGGGAGGCCGAGGAAATCGCGCGCCGGCTTATCGAGGCGGGAGTGCCGGCCGGTCAGGTGAACTCGGCGCCGGCGGTGATGGCCGACGAGCAAATCCAGGCGCGCGGATACTTCGTCCCGGTCGATCGCGCGGTCGTCGGAACCCATCTTTATCCCGGCGCGGTCGCGCGCTTCTCGCAAACTCCGCTCGAGGCCGACCGTCCCGCGCCGCTCCTGGGCGAGCATAACGGTGCCGTCCTGCGTGAAGTCCTCGGGATGGGCGACGCGGAGATAAAAGCCCTCGAAGGCGCCGGAATAATCGGCACGCGGCCGCTCGGATAAGGCGATTCGGCCCGATTCAACGGCTCGGTCGGCTAAGTGCGGGCTAAGTGCGGGCTTTCCGCGTCGGTCAGTCGACGCTGTTTTTCGGTACGAAGCCCTTGAGTCCCAGATGCGGCCCTTTCTGCACCTGGATAATCGCGCCCTTATCGTCGCTGCTGAGGATTTTGACCGGAGTCTTGTCGTCGACCCCCACGGTGCTGAAGTTCTGACCAAGCCCGCCAAGCATCCCGGCCATCCCGCCCTGTTTCTTCAATTCCTGCAACTTTAGATAGGTGTCTTCGTCCGGATAGACCGCTACCGTCTGCTCGCCGGGCGCAGCGACCAGCTTGTGACCGCATCCGGCGGCAACTACCGAGAGCGCCAGTATCGAGGCGATTAGGACAAATCGAGGCTTCAACATGGCGGGTTCCTCCTCCGAACCGCGCGGGCCTGGCGCGAGACTGTCCGCGGACAGGTTGCCCCGTTTAGGATGACGTAGCGAAAGCGCACGGTTCAAGGGCGGGGGCTATCGATGCGCGGGGATGCTCGCGAAAGCCCTCCTGTGGCGAAGGCGGGGACGGTCCCACGGCGGCCCAGGCGTCTGCGGGCGCCGGGCGGGAATAAATAGCGGGCAAATTGCTGGGGATTCCGGCGCATGGTAACGTTAAGGGCTCGCGTTCCGTAGCCACCTTACGGATTGCACCGCGATGCGCATCGGGATCATTTCCGACACACATATACCGGAAGCCTGCGAGCATCTGCCGCCCGCAGTGTTCGAGGCATTTCGCGGCATCGATTTGGTGATGCATGCGGGCGACGTTTACGTCAACCGGGTGCTCGACGAGCTGGCGCGGGTCGCGCCGGTTATCGCGGCACTCGGAAACGGCGACGAAGGGCTCGACGGCCATCGCTTCAAGCTCGAACCCGACGAACGGGTTCGCGAGGCGCATCTGCTGGAGATCGAGGGCGTGCGGGTCGGGCTCGTCCATGCGATACCGACGCCCGACGAAACTTCGGAAGAGGTGTTTCGCAGGGCGATGGACAGGCAGTTCGGCGGGCCGGTCGACGTGGTTGTGCAGGGGCATAGCCACGTCGAGGGCGTCGTACAATTCGGTGAAGTACTGGTAGTAAATCCGGGCAGCGCGACGCTACCGCACAATCTGATCGGAGTGCCAGGGACGGTCGCGATACTGGAAATCGCGGACGGGCGGGCCTCAGCCGAGATCGTCAAGCTTGGATAAACGTAATGTCGTAAAGGCTGAATCGAACATTCAGGAGGAATTCTTGTCCGCATCACAACCCAAGGAGGAGACTGTCGGCGACAAGCGCGCGGTTACGATGGAGAAAATCGTCAACCTGTGCAAACGCCGCGGCATCATCTTTCCCTCAAGCGACATTTACGGCGGGCTCGGCTCGACCTACGACTACGGGCCGCTCGGCGTCGAGCTGAAGCGCAACGTCAAGGAAGCATGGTGGCGCGAGACCGTGCAGGCGCGCTCCGACGTGATCGGGCTGGACAGCGCCATCCTGCAGCATCCGCGGGTCTGGGAAGCGTCGGGCCATCTGCAGAATTTCACCGACCCGCTGGT
>JAKAVX010000430.1 GCA_021827465.1 Deltaproteobacteria bacterium
GATCGCACAGTATCGTTTGCGCGTCTTGGCGGCGCCACCGCGCGCGGCCGCCGGACGCCGTTGGATGATGGAAGCAATTACTCGCAGCGCGCAGGCGCAATCGGACGGACGTCTGATCGTCGTCTCTGATCCCGCGAGCGCCGATCTGATATTGACCGGATCAGTTCTTTACTATGGAACCTATGCCAGGACCTCAAATTCCATCGCTGAGCCGCTTGACTACGCTGACACCATCACGATCACCGCGAAACTTCGCGAGCGCACTGCCCACAAAGTCATTTGGAGCACTGATGGACTGAGCGGCCGCCTGAATGTACCCGTTGTGAGTCAGGCGATCGTCCCGACAACGCCACAATTTCTCCGGCAGAACCTCCGTGGCCCGGATTTGGCGAACATGCCGGACCTCCAAGTGGCGGCTACGCAGCAGTCAGTCACAAAGCAGCAATTGATGTCTCAGGTCGCCAGCGAGCTGTACACCGACATGGCTTGGGGACTTTAAGACCGCGCGCCACGACACCATCCGCGGGAAACCAGATCAAGCACATTCATCGGCCGTGAGAACCGCGGGCAGACTCTTCGGCTCAGCGAAGCTTTTGTCGCCGCGCGTAAACGCTGAAGCTGAGGCTGCTATAATCTTCCCCGGAAACTGGTCCAGCTGAATTGCAAGATTCTCCGACGCTAAGGAAGAGGGCATGCGATAGCGCCGGCAGACCGATGAACCGATCATCGGGTTTACAAGACAGCGGATGCGGCCAAAGCAATCAGCGAGCTTTGCCCCGAGAATTAGATTACCGTCGCAACCTGATACCGATCGAACGCCAAGTATCTCGGACTGGCGGTCGAACAGGAGGCGCAACTCGGCGATGAGAAACGGCGGCTCAAATATCTGGTGGCTGGCCTTAAGCGACCACACCCGCGTGTAGTACGTTACTTACTCAGGTTTCAATAGCTCGGCTAGTTCTTGCGCACGTTTCGAAATGGGCCAGTGTCGAATCGCGGTTCTTTTGGCAGGCCAAGCACACGCTCGGCGATAATGTTGCGCTGAATCTCATCGGTGCCACCGGCGATTGAAACCGCAGGTACCGAGACGAGAATCTCAGCGATGATTCCCGCACGCGGGCTTTCGAGTCCGGTGAGCATCGCGCCAGTGCTGGTTATCAGTGTATGCACATGAGAGCAGCCACGTGCGACGTGACTGGCTGCAAGCTTTCCGAGCGAGCCTTCCGGACCTTGCGGGCGTCCCTGCTGCTGCGCGACACGAGCCCGGCGCGCGGTCCACTCGGCGGACTTAGACAGGATCATCAGCTTCGCAATCTCCTGCCGGACATATGGATCTTTGTTAGCGCCTGTCTCCTTGGCGCGGTCCAAGATGAGATCCACGCGGCCGGCGCGCTGCGGATACCATTTGTACGGCTGATTCGCTTTTTCGGTTTCAGCTCGCTCCTCGGCGTGTATGCGTCCAGTTCGGGTTCCGCGCCTGGGCTGCGCCGCGAATCCATCGGCGCCGCGGCGCTCGTGTGCAAGAGTTGTCATTGCCACTTTCCATCCCTCGCCAACCTTCCCGACGAGGTTTTCTTTCGGAACTTTCGCGTCGGTAAAAAACACCTGATTGAAAGATGCATGCCCGTTCATCTGCTTAAGTGGCTGAACGTCAACGCCCGGCTGCTTGACGTCGATCACGAAATACGACAGTCCTTCATGCTTAGGCGCATCCCAATCGGTGCGGGCTAGCAACAGGCCGTGGTCGGCATGATGCGCGCTCGTTGTCCACACCTTTTGCCCGTTGACGATCCAGAAATCACCCTTCAAATCTGCGCGCGTCGTGGCGCCGGCAAGATCGGAGCCGCTCCCCGGCTCGCTGAAAAACTGGCACCAGGTATCTTCCCCGGTGAGAATACGGCGCAGGAATTTCCTCTTCTGCAAATCCGTTCCGTGTTCTAGCAGCGTGGCCGCAGCGAGTAATCGCACTCCCGATTTTGCGACGCCAAGAGCGCCGACGGCAGCAAATTCCTCTTCAACGACGCGTGCAAGGGCGTGCGACAGACTGCGGCCATACCACTCCTTCGGCCATTGAGGCATTCCCCATCCCGAGTCGGCGAGCTTGCCGCGCCACTCGGCCAGCGCGAGATCCGGATCCCAGTTGGCCGCGAGCCACGCGCATACTTCGGCGCGCACTTCGGCGTCACTGATTTCGCTCATCGCTTATACTCCTATACTCCCCATCGCCGCATCAGGAGTTCCCGATGGTAGCTCGGTTGACCGAGGAACACCTCTGAGCTTTTGGCGCGCTTGAACCATAGATGCGTGTCGTTATCCCAAGTGAAGCCGATACCGCCATGAATTTGGATACACTCGGCGGCTGTATGCAGGAACGTCTCTGAGGCGGCCGCTTTGGCCAGGCTAGCGAGTGCGGACCACTCGGGATCTTCCACAGCCGCTGCTTGGGCCGCGTAATATGCGGCCGATTTGGCTAACTCCACGTCCAGCAACATATCGGCGAGCTTGTGCTTGATCGCTTGGAACGAACCGATCGTCCGGCCGAACTGTACCCGCAACTTCGCGTAACTTACCGCTGAGTCGAGCATCGCCTGAGCACCCCCAACCATTTCGTTGGCTAGCGCAATGGCCGCCTGGTCAAGAGTCCGGATGATTGGCTTTGCACTGTCCTCCAGGTTCCCTAGCAACATCGCGTGAGCGCCGCGAAATTCGATCCGCGCAATTTTACGAGTCGGATCCATGGATTCCAGCAATCGCCGTTCGATCCCATCAGCATTTGCCTCGAGCGTGAACAAAGCTAATCCCTCGTGGCCCGCAGTTCCCGGAATTCGGGCTGCAACGATTAACAGGTCGGCCACGTGTCCGTCCACGACAAAACTCTTGGCGCCATCGAGCCGGTAGCCGTCAGCCTCGGGAGTGGCGACAACCGTAATTCCGACAGGATCCCAGTTTCCGTCGGGCTCGGTAATCGCGAGCGCAGCAAGCCGCGCCCCGTTGGCGATGGCGGGAAGCAGCGCCGATTTCTGAGCTTCATTCCCAGCGTTCAAAATAGCGTTGACCGCGAGCACTGCCGTCGAGAAGAAAGGCACGCAGAGCAAGGCGCGGCCAAGTTCTTCGGTGACGATACAAAGCTCAATCATGCTAAACCCGGCACCGCCATATTGCTGAGGGATATGGATACCAAGTATCGCCAATTCTTCGCCTAACTGGCGCCACACTGCAGGGTCGTATCCCTCCTTGGTAGCCATCAGTCGGCGAACTTCGGTCGTCGGAGATCGATTGGTCAGAAACCGCCGAATCGTCGAACGGAACTGCTCCTGCTCGTCTGTAAAAGCGAACTGAATGCGACTCCCAGGCTCACTTTTTGTAGCATCAAATGCGTTCATCGCTCTCGTAAAGGCATGCCACTGAAAAATTTCGATACGTTCTTACCTAATGCCACGAACAAGCTGACCTCGGCAATCGGCGTGTTAGGCGAAGATTTCGGAATCCGCTGAGGCCGAAGTCATCTTAAGAAACCGATTTCAGGGCTGGATCGGGACCTTCGGCGTTTACGGGTGTCGAGATTGGCTCCCCGGGCCGGATTCGAACCAGCGACCCGACGGTTAACAGCCGTCTGCTCTACCGACTGAGCTACCGGGGAGCACTTAGAAAGCGATCAGAATCTTCTTTGCTATCGAGGTTCACGCTGCAAATCAAGGGCGGCCATAAAATCCAGGGCACCGCGAACGAATTTATCAACGCATTGGCCGCGATCCATGCGCATTGGCCGCGATCC
>JAKAVX010000431.1 GCA_021827465.1 Deltaproteobacteria bacterium
ACTTAGGGCCATCATCTGTGCCAGTTCGACATGCGCTGGTTGTAGTCGAGTTCTCTCCCTGGGAATTAACAGTCCGTCCTCGCCCATGAAGTCTGTGACTCCATAGACCGTGAGACAAGCCAATAGTCCTACGGGATCGACACGCGATAATAGGTCGCGGACCGCCGTCGTGGTCGAGCCGAACTTTTCGGCCTGTTCCTTTCCAAAACCGGCAATTACTCGAGTGAGCCGATCACTCGGGATATCGCCAAATGGATTCGCCATTACCTTAAATTCAAGCCCCAGCGGCGAGGTGGCGCGCGCCTTTTCGCGCCGCTCCCGTTTGCGACGACTGCTTTTACCCATCCGGTGGTCTTTCCGTGGGCTGAGTGACCGCAGGCCGCAGAGCATAACGCCACGAGCGGATCCACGTGTTCCACTTGTCGATATGAATCGTTATTGGCATTCGAGGTCGAGGCTTATAGCGGAGTAGGCTTTCGAAGGCACCTGCGCCACTATGGATGCCGGCCTCGCGTAACGTCGGCAGGCGCCCGACACGGCCGAAGTCTCCGAAGGAGAGCGATGAACCATCTGCGGACCGCTGCCGGTTGTTTCTGCGCGCGAAACTGACGCTCATGCTCTGCCGCCGGATGGATGTCGGTACCAGCATGTTCTGTATCGCCAACAGCAATACGCGCAGGAAATCCGCAGTCATCGTCGCAATTTCCCTTGCCCAGGTCGATGCCCCCGGTGATAAGGTGGTAGTTTTGAGGTATCGGCCCGATACCCAACGGTCCGATAGCTAGGAGAAGGAGCTGTGCGACCTCAAGAGATGCCAGGCCGAGGCTGAAGGCGAATACGTTTTCATTTGCTCGCGCTTCGTGATCCTTGGGTAACGAATCAAGGTAGGTAGGATCGTCCAAGTCGCCGCGCTTATCTACTGCAACCAAGCCCGGGTCATACTGCTGCAAACAATGCAAGCAGCGCCGCTCCGGTCCCGCCGTGTGCGCCTTCCAGTCCGCACCGCGCCATGCACCAGCCTTCGTCCTGCTGGCCCGAATCCCGCCGTCAATAACCGGAATCAGATGCGCATAAGCAATGAAATTTAGGGTACTACGTGCCCATGGCCGGTCGACACATGAGAACAATACGTCGCAATCCAATGCTGCACGGTACCCCTCCTCCTCGCACACACTGTACTCGAGAGCGTCAGCGGTAAAGGGCATCGCCGTCGCGCTGGCGAGTATAGCGCTTCGGCTAACCGACACCTTCGATCGCCTTGCCAGGACATCCTGGTATGTCGCGTGCAGGGTACGATCCAGATTGTGCTCCTTGATCGTGTCGTAATCGATCAGGACCAAGCGCTGAAATCCGATCCGAGCCAAGGACTCAGCGACAATGCTGCCAACGGATCCCAGTCCGACGATGCCGATCTTAAGACGCGCCAAATTGCTCTGAACCTCAGGACCCCAGACGGATACCGTCCGCGCCTGAGTGGGCATGTGTTTGGCTGGAGGAATAACACGATCGCAGAAGTTGACGCGAATTATCTGCCCGATGACACGCACCGAAATGCACCAATTGCGCACATAATCGCCCGGCCCTTTCTTCTCCCAGAACCGTGCACTCCAAGTGCCATCGCGAGCACCGAGGGTCAGCCCGACCAGAGGTAGCCCGGTTGCTCCGAGAATCGTCGGAGCGAGCAGTCGCTCTGCCCGGACGTCATCCTCGCTCATGTCTTGCCAGCCTGACGATGGGTGACTGTGCAAGAACGCGATGCCGCATCCCGTCGACAGCGCGGCATCTATCGCCCGCTCTACATACTGGGGATTGAATGAGGCATTGCCGTGGACGCTACGGTCCCCTGGCAGAGGAGGGATGACCTCCCTTAACAGCGCGCTCGTCCTGGAACGGCCGCGACTTGGGTTCCATAAAGCGAAGCACAGGTCCTCTTGACCATCGCGACGGACCAAGTGGCTGGTCAGCCGCTCGTTTAGGTCTGCGGCAATCGCGACGGACGTATTCACGCGGTCTCGAACAGACGATCGATCCAACCTATGTACGCGCCCGCGCCGCCGCGCTCCTTCCAATTGGGAAAGGGTCGGCTCCAATACTGGAAATCTGAACCGAATGCGCTGTCCGCCGTCCGTTGTGGGTGCGCGGGCGCGGCCGGATTCATTGGCAGTATGCGCGGCGAAACATGAGGTCCCCCGGGCGGGCTTCTTGGGAAATCCGGTGGCACTTCGAATCCAAGCCGCAGCACCTGCCCTGCAAAACGCCCGGCGGGGACGTTATATTCGATCAAGGTCCTTCCCTCGCCGGGGGATGCCAAGACAGTGATACCGAGCTCGCGCAATCGACGCTCGAATTCCTCGCGACCTTGGCTCATGAGACGGGCACCGGACCGACGTATACGGTTATGAACCGTTGGTGCTCGTGCATATGGATCTGCGCGTCCGGGGAATCTTTATAAGACTTCCGAGTGCCGCCGATGATCTCCTCTAAGTAGTTCTGGTCCGGATCGATCCCGGCCTTGCTCATGATCTGCCGCGGGGTCAGCACGTGTTCGGTGGTCTCCTGGTCATCGTCGTTGACCTTGTAGTGAATCACGTGATCCGAAATCGCAGGTGTGTCGACGTCCATTGCTAATGCCCTTTGCGGGCTCTAAATGCATTGAGGCGCATGCCCGCTTGGCAACCTCGCGCGACACTGTAGGTTCGGCTCGAGGAAATGTCAACGTTTATGAACGTGGTACGACATATTTGTAAACACGTTTAAGAATGTTGACAATGGTCCGCGAAGAACGTAAACTACGCATCCTATGACGGACCCAGCGGATTTTTACCGTGAGATCGGGAAGTCGATCTGCCGCGTCCGTAAGCCCAAGATGAGCCAAGAAAAGCTCGCTACTGCAGTAGGGCTGTCTCGCGCATCCATGGTGAACATTGAACTAGGCCGACACAGGCTGCAGTTGCATGTGCTCTGCGACATTGCCGCCGCGCTGGGTGTGCTGCCGCAAGAATTTTTGCCCGCCGCGAATAGCGATGACGCAGCGCTGCCGGCGGCTTTCAAAGCCGAGCTCACGGAGAAGGAGCTAGCGGCAGTCGGGCGTGTACTCAAGTCAGGTAAAGGGGACTCACGGTGATCGATTCTAGCATCGAACGGAAGGCGGACCGCCTCCTCGAAGAGGCAAGGCTCAAACATCCGCCCGTAAACCTGGAAAAGCTCGCAAAGGTCATTGGTGTCTCCGTTCGACTTGGGCCGATGCCGGAGGAGTTAAGTGGATTTTTGCTGCATACCGAGGATGGACCGATCATAGGTATCAACAGCCTACACTCAAAAACTCGGCAAGCCTTCACCTTTGCCCATGAATGCGGTCACTTCTTACTACATCCGAAGGCCGACTTTGTTGACCGAGGCTTTTACTTCAGGGACGCGCGCTCCGCACAAGCTACAGACCCGCGGGAAATCGAGGCAAACCAGTTCGCCGCCGCCTTACTAATGCCAGCACGATTCATTGATTCGGTTCTAAGAAACAAGTCCGTCGATATCGAGGATGACGCAACCGTAAGAGAGTTTGCTAAAATTTTTGGCGTCAGCGCTCAGGCCTTTACATTCCGTTTAATCAATCTTGGGCTCGCGGGTAAGGGCTAGAAAAGCGCGGCTTAACAGCCGGTGCGACCGGGAGTGACGTGCTTCCATAATTCCCGCGTACCGAAACCGGCCAATCTCGAGAATCGGAAACGGGGCGCTTGCCACGCATGCCGTTTGTTAGCGGGTACCACCCAGGCATT
>JAKAVX010000432.1 GCA_021827465.1 Deltaproteobacteria bacterium
GAACGTCACGGTCTGGCTGACCGATATCACGGACGACCAGATCGCGGTTGACGACGCCGGGGGACACGGATGCGGCAAGCCCACGGCGAAGCAGGGTTTGGACTGGTTTCCTGACGCGGTGCTGAGCGACCCCACGTCATACGACACGGCGAGCGCGACGCTTACGGACACAACCCCGGTGGCACTGCAATTCTCGGATCAGACACCCAGTTCGGTGGACGTGAAGGTGCGTGGCGAGCGCTGTCCTCGAGACGGCGCGCGGACCTACGTGCTCAGCGTCGTATGCTGCGACACGACCACCAGCGGATCTGCTGTCTGCGACGACGAGTATATTCAAGACGTCGAGAACAATCAGAGCACCACTCTTACGCAGGCCTCGACGACCGAATCGCTCGACGTGACCGTTCCGAAGAGCCAGGGCCATCATCATCACTAAGCCCCGATTCGGAATCGAATCCCTCGCCCGGCCGTGATAATCGCGGCCGGGCGATTTTTTTTGGGTTCCGGTTCCCTCCGACTTCGAGCACGAAGCGCGCGGGCTAGCGCTGGCGATGCCATTCTTCGTTCAGTTGATCGCCGTTGGTATTGCTCAGCAGCACGGTTTTGCGTTGGTCGCCAATCACGAGCGACTGCGTGTAGCTGCCGCCCGAGCAATTGGTCTCGGAGGCCGGAGGCGTGAATGTCGCTGAATCGGCGCCGGTGCCGTCGGGATTGATCGTGTAGGTACCCGAGATCGATGCGTCGCACACCGTCGTATCGACGGTGTAAGTCTCGTGGCCGGTCAGATGACCGTCTCCGTCGGCGATGAATAGTCCGGTGCCCAGGATGGGCAGGAGCGTGCCGCCGACATTGATTTTTCCCGAAAAGCTGCTGGCGTAACTGCCCTTGAGGCTGTGCAACGAGAATCCGTCGTCGGCCGCGTTCGCGCCGCCGAAGAGAAGTAATACGCCAGCCGTCACCAGGAACCCGAGAGCTGCGTACCTCATCGCTGTCCGACCTCCGCGGATTGATTTTGTCTTGCGGTGCGCCGACTTTGCACCGCCGATGAACCATCCGGCTCATGCGATCACTGACGAAGCGCAAGCATTGTGTAAAGGGCGAAGCGCAACCTTCGGCCACGGCGCGTATCGGGGAACACCGAGCGCTCTGAGGATGCGCCGCGTCGACCCGCCGCGTACCGGCGCTTCGTTTGCCGTATCAATAACACTTGCATTATGCAAGTGAAATGCTATCTTCCCACGCGTGGCATCGAGCCTAAAGTCAGAGCGGCGATCGAGTTGCCCGGTGAGCGTCTCTCTCGAGCTTTTCGGAGATCGCTGGTCGCTGCTGATCATCCGGGATCTGATGGTTCGCGGATTCCGGACCTTCAAGGAGTTCCTGGAATCGGGCGAAGGGATCGCCACGAACATACTGGCGAGCCGCCTCAAGAAGCTCGAAGCGCGGGGGATCGTGGTTGCGAAGCCGGCGGAGACCGACCGGCGAAAGTTGAATTATCGGCTGACGGAGAAGGGGATTGATTTGGCGCCGGTGCTCCTCGAATTGCTCATTTGGGGAGCGCGCCATGAGAAGACCGCGGCGCCATGCGCCCTGATAGACCGGATGGAGAATGACCGCGAAAAAGTCCTCACTGAAATCAGGCGGCGATGGCGTGAGCGCGACCCGGCGCCGCTGCAGGTTCGGGGACGATGGGTCTGGCCGTGAAACGCGCGAAACCAAAGGCGCGCAGGGCGTTCGCGCCAGTCAGGCAGTGAGCCGAAGGCGCTGGTATTTGGCGCCGTTCGATGTAGTCCGAAGCTGCCCGCGCAGCGGCGGACCGAGGAGCCGCGATTTATGAGCAAGATACGAGTGCTGGTTGGCACGCGCAAAGGCGCATTCATCCTGGAGTCGGACGGCAAGCGCGAACGCTGGGATGTCAGCGGTCCGCACTTTGCGGGCTGGGAGGTTTACCATGTGAAGGGTTCGCCCGCCGACCCGAACCGCCTGTATGTGTCGCTGTCCACCGGATGGTTCGGGCAGGTGATCCAGCGGTCGAATGACGGCGGGAAAACCTTTGAAGCGCCGGGAGGCGGAATGACGGCGTCGCCGGAAGGCCTGCCTCGTGGCGAGAGCAACAAGTTCGTTTACGACACATCCCCGGAAACCGGTCGGCCGCTTACCACGCATCAGTGGTACGACGGAACGCAACGTCCGTGGGAGTTCAAACGCGTATGGCATCTGGAACCGTCATTCACCGATCCGGACACCATCTACGCCGGCGTAGAGGATGCGGCCCTGTTCCGCTCGACCGACGGTGCTCACACGTGGCAGGAGCTGGCAGGCTTGCGGGGGCATCGCTCCGGACCGCAATGGCAGCCGGGCGCGGGCGGGATGTGCCTGCACACGATCATACTGGACTCGAAAACTCCTGAGCGCATGTTCATCGCAATCTCGGCAGCGGGCGCTTTTCGCACCGAGGACGGCGGCAGGAACTGGAAACCGATCAACCGTGGGCTCAGGTCCGCGAACCTTCCCGATCCCGACGCCGAGGTGGGGCACTGCGTCCATCACATCGCGATGCATCAGGCGCGCCCGGGCGTGCTCTTCATGCAGAAGCATTGGGACGTGATGCGCAGCGATAACGCGGGCGACTCATGGCGGGAGATCAGCGGGAACCTGCCGACAGACTTCGGATTCACGATCGACATTCACGCGCACGAGCCGGAGACGATCTACGTCGTGCCAATCAAGAGCGATTCGGAACATTATCCGCTCGAGGGTAAGCTGCGCGTGTATCGCAGCCGCACGGGCGGAAACGAATGGGAGGCACTGACGAAGGGTCTCCCGCAAAGCAACTGCTACGTCGATATCCTGCGCGACGCGATGGCGGTGGATTCACTCGATCCGTGCGGAATATATTTCGGCACAACCGGCGGGCAGGTGTACGCGTCCGCCGACGCGGGCGATAGTTGGGCCCCAATCGTGCGAGACCTTCCGAGCGTACTCTCCGTGGAAGTGCAAACGATGCCATGATTCGAGTCGTGCTTCCGGCCAATCTGCGGACGCTTGCGCGGATCGACGGCGACGTTGAACTCGAGGTTCAGGGCGTCGTAACGCAGCGTTCGGTGCTCGACGCGCTCGAGGCGAGTTACCCTGCGCTCAGCGGAACGATCCGCGATCACGTAACGCATCGGCGGCGGCCGTTCATCAGGTTCTTCGCCTGCGAGCAGGATCTTTCCCACGAATCGCCGGACGCGCCCCTGCCCGACGCCGTTGCTCGCGGTGTCGAGCCCTTGCTCGTCATCGGGGCGATCGCCGGCGGCTAGCGCGCGCAGCGTGTCAGTTCGCGCTCGCATGATGTAGGATCGAAACATCCTGCGAGTGCATCAGGACAATTACGCCTGTTCCGAGATGTCTCAATCCGCCGCGCGAGAGCTTGTGATGGCCTATGGCTGGAATGCCACGGCCTATCAGATTCTCAATCCGGGAATCGAGCATTGGTTTTCCTCCGAAGCGCCCGGCGTGGTCGGATACACGCGGCGCGGCAACGTGATGCTGGCGGCGGGAGAGCCGGTTTGCGCGCCCGAGGCTCTGGCCGAAGTTGCCGGCGCGTTCGAGGATTTCGCCCGGGTGAACGAATGCCGCGTATGCTACGTGTGCGCGGCGGAGAGGATACGCGAGCTTTTTGCGCACTCGCCGGGTCACGCCACGGTGACGATAGGAGCGCAGCCGGTGTGGGATCCGCGCCGATGGATCGACGCGGTGAAGTCGCATCAGTCGCTCCG
>JAKAVX010000433.1 GCA_021827465.1 Deltaproteobacteria bacterium
CATTCGCCACTTCGGCGACCCGGTCTATGAGTACGAACTTGGCCAGGGAATCGAGGACGGCTACCTTGCGGCGTGTGAAATCCTAAAGGGCCGGGTCAACGTCGACGAGACCGGCATCACGATGGACCAAGTCTTGGCGCGAAAGCCCATAAACGCCAACACCGGCCAGCCGGTTACTCGCGACGAGCTTCGGCATCTCTACGAAAAGACTTCCTACGAGGACCGCATCCTTCTGCCGGACCGCGTGATTGCGATGTGCGCGGATCTGTACAGCTATCTGCTTGAAACCGGCGGGCCGGAGCAAAAGACGATCATCTTCTGCGTGCGTGACCGCCACGCGGATGACGTGGCGGCTGAGATGAACCGGCTTTACGCCAGATGGTGCGCCGAGCAGGGAAGAAAGCCCGGTGAGCCATACGCCTTCAAATGCACCGCGAGCGTCGACGGCGCAAACCAGTTCCTGCCCGATCTTCGCGGTGCCTCTCGCTCGCATTTCGTCGCCGCCACCGTGGACCTGCTCACCACCGGAGTGGATGTTCCGGCCGTCAGGAACATCGTCTTTTTCAAATACGTCCGCTCTCCCATCGCGATGCATCAGATGCTCGGCCGCGGCACGCGAATTCACATCGAGACCGACAAGCTGCTTTTCCGCGTTTACGACTATACTAACGCTACGCGCCTCTTTAACGAGGAGTTCCTGAGCCGGTTTTCGCGCCGCAAGCCCAGCGAGCCGAAAGAGCCGACCGAGCGAGAGGCCAAAACCATCATCCAGGTCGAAGGCTTCGACGTGCATGTTACCGAGGCGGGCAGGTTCATCGTAACCCAGGTCGATGGCAAGGCGACGCCGGTCACCGTCGAGGAGTACAAGGAGCGCCTTGCCGCGCGGCTTGTCGAAGAGGCGCCTACCATTGAAGCTTTCCGCTCACGATGGATTGCGCCTGAAGAGCGGCGCGTGCTTCTGAGCCGGTTGCCAGAGGATGGCCGCTCGGCTTCGATCGTGCGGAAGCTTGAGGAGATGGAAGCCTACGACCTTTACGATGTGCTCGCCGAACTCGGTTACGGGCTGGACCCGCACACGCGAGCCGAACGCGCTGGGGCGTTCGCCTACAAGCATCAGGCGTGGCTTGGGGGCCTTCCCGCCGGGACGGCTTCGGCGCTTCGCGCGATTGCCGCGCAATTCGGAAATGAGGGTACCGAGGCGCTGGAGAGTCCGCATATTTTCGACATTCCTGAAGTGGCACGCACCGGCGGCCTTGACGCGCTAAGAAGTCTCGGTAAACCGGCCGAGATTCTGCACGAGGCCAAGGAAAGGATTTTCGCGGCGTGAATGGGGCGGCTGAAACTTATGTCGGCATGGCCGAAACGCGGCACCAGCTTCCGGCCGGCTGGCGATGGGTGCGTCTGGGCGACGTTTGCGAGGAAGCGATCCCCGCGCTGGATCCCCTTACGCAACCTACCAAGACGTTCCGCTACGTCGACATCACCAGCGTGGACAACAAGACCAAGCGGATAGTTGTCGCCCGGCAATTACTCGGAAGAGACGCCCCAAGCCGTGCCCGCCAAGTGATCCGGACGGGTGACGTGATACTCGCTACGACCCGCCCGAGCCTGAACGCAGTAACCCTTGTTCCCCCGGACCTAGACGGCCAGATTTGCAGCACCGGCTTTTGCGTCCTCAGGGCGAAAGACGGCTTGGATCCCGGATTTCTCTTCGGCTTCGTGCGCACCAAGGGCTTTGTGGAAACTCTATCGTGCTTAGTTAGTGGTGCCATGTACCCTGCGGTTACCGACCGCCAGGTCAAGGCACAACTTATACCCCTGCCACCGCTGGAGGAGCAGAAACGGATCGTCGCGATCCTCAACGAGGAGATCACCGCCATCGAACGCGCGCGCGTCGCTGCAGGATCGCAACTGCAAGCAGCGACGGCGCTACCAGTCTCCTATCTACGCGCGGTTTTCAGCAACGCAGAGGCCAGCGCTTGGCCGCGGAGACGCTTGGTAGACATCGCTACGTTGCTGCCTTCAACGTCCCTACCCGTACCAGCCGCCTGTCAAACCCGTACCATTACGACCGCGCGCCTTTCTGAAATTTGCTTTCGTGCGTACGGCATCAAATTAGCGCGCATGTGGCAGCACGACGCGTTAGCAAGTGCCGCCTCGGCCGGTGAGATTCTGATCGCCCGCAGTAACACACCGGAGCTTGTGGGACGTGCCGCACTTTTCCGAGGTGAGCCCGAAGGTGTTGTCGCATCGGACCTCACTATCCGCGTTCGTATGAACGAAGGCTTTTCGCCCGAATTCGTCGCAGCATATCTCTCTTTCCTTTTCACAACGGGCTACTGGGAAGAACGTGCCGGTGGAGCAAGCGGATCGATGAAGAAAATCACTAGGAGCCAGGTACAAGCCGAACACATACCCGCTCCAAGCCCAGACGTCCAGTCGAGAATTGCCGTGAAGATAGCCGATAAAATCAACGGTGCTAAGCGTCTTATATCTTCAGTAGAAGAAGAACTCTCAGCCGTCAGCGCGCTGCCGGATGCTCTCCTGCGCCGAGCGTTTGACGGAGGACTTTAGTCATGGCTCGAAATAGCCCAGCATTGAAGAAGCAGAACAATCGCAAAAGACAGATCGAGTTGCGAGGCGAGGTCCGCGCCGCCGATCTGGACTGCGAGAACCGCTGCTTGCCACTCGATCAGGAAACGAAGTGAAGCTATTCGAGAGCTTAGAAATCACAGACAGCAGATACGCGGCGGCCGTAGCGCTCCACGATTACGTGTCTAACCGCTCAGTGGCGCTGTTCCTGCGATCTCGTCCCGATGAGTTGTATATTGCGTCAGGAGTGTGCGTACACATTGCCAACCGCTATCTAGTGGCAACTGCGGCGCACAATCTCGAGGGGCTGGAGCTTTCAAATGTTGCCGTCATTGCGCGTGGAGAGCAATTTGGTCAACCCCTGAAAGTCCTGCGAATGGGTCTGCCCAACCCGCCAGACCACGACATAGCGTGGCTAGAGCTCGACCCCGAAGCGTCGCGGAGGCCGCGATTACAGTTCGTCGTTCTTGACCAGTTTGCTTACCTACACGAGGAAGTTGACTGTCAGCCCTGCTTTCTTCAAGGCTACCCGGCCGAAAAAGTCCAAAAGCCTTGCGACGCAAAGCAGCGACCTTTCCTCGAGTGTGATGGCCTACTGACGCTGTCGATCGCTCCAAGCCGTCGGCATAGCCCCCGCGTGATGGGAGTTGATATAGCCGTAGAGTACCCGCCTCATGACGGGAGCGTCGACAATCTCGGACTGCCTCCGCCTCCGGGGGTCAGTGGCGGGGGACTCTGGCTTTTCCCTCGCTTTGACGACCACCCCGTATGGTCGGCGGAGAAGGCAAGGCTCGTGGGGATCGCGAGAGGCTGGTGGAAGGATGACCGCGAGCTTCTCGCCACCCGAATCGAGTGCTGGCTGACGCTCGTCGGAAGCCAGATCGAGGAGTTGTGCGATGACGTTGCGTCGATCCTTCAGAGCGTGCGTACCAAACCTGCCGGCCACGTCCCTGCGCCGAGCGTTTGACGGAGGACTCTAACCATGGCTCGAAAAAGCCCAGCATTGAAGAAGCAGAACAACCACAAAAAACAGATCGAATTGCGAGGCGAGGTGCGCGCCGCCGACCTGGATGGCCGCCAGTTTTCGCTTCGGCTCGATGACGGAACAAAGATCGTCGCGACGTTCACCAGCGAACAAGAAGGCAGAATCACGG
>JAKAVX010000001.1 GCA_021827465.1 Deltaproteobacteria bacterium
CTTCTCGAAGTGCTCGGGCGTCTCGCGGAGACGGGCAACACCGTCATCATCATTGAGCACAATCTCGACGTGGTTAAGACCGCCGACTACGTAATCGATCTCGGGCCGGAAGGCGGCGACCTTGGCGGGACGGTGGTTGCGAAGGGAACGCCCGAAGAGGTTGCGCAGGTCGAGGCGTCGTACACGGGGCATTATCTGCGCGAGCTTCTCGGCCAACGCGCCGCGGCGTAGGCCCTACTTCTGGTCTTTTTCGGATTTTTCGGTCACGACGTCGTAGGTGATGCGGCCCTCTTCGACGCGGGCGAAGCGGGGGAGTTGATGCGGCGAGCGTTTGCCGTCGGGCAGGATGTGCACGACCGTCCATCCGCGAAGCATCAGATGGTCCGAGATGATCCGCCGATGGCATCGCCACCATAGACCTTCCGAGCACATGTAGGCGGTCGGCTTCGCGCGCGCGAGTTCCGTCAGCTCCGCCAGTCCCACCTCGAATTCCGGCGTTTCAGCGTAGTCCGCGTAGGAGCGGAAACCGGGCGTGGTCCACGCGGTATGTGGCGAATCGGGCGTCACCTGATGGCGCCGGCCGCCGAGCGATTTGATCCATCGGTACTCGATTCCCGCGCGTTCCATCGCGCGCGAGAGTTCGTCCTGATTGAATTGCGGCCATCGGCGCGATGACGGAAACGAGCGCACGTCAACCAGCGCGGCGATTCGGTTCGCGCCGAGGAGTTCGAGGAAGCGTTCGATCGGATGGGTCGAATGGCCGACGGTGTAAATGACGAGGTCGTCAGGCATCGCGGAGGCGACCTGCGCGGCCGGTCATCCGATCGCGACGACCGCGATGCCGGAGGCGAGGAGAAGAATTCCCGCCGCGGCGGCAATCACGCGGCCGAACGGCGCGACTTTCTCCAGCAGCACGAAAACCGTGATCGCTGCGACCCAGACAAGGTTCATCGCGCCGGCGACGAACAACAGCGCCATCAGCATCCAGCAGCATCCCACGCACGACACACCATGTTTGAGGCCCATAGCGAGCGCGCCCGATGCGCCGTCGCGCCATTCGGTCATGAAGAAGCCCAGCGGAGAGCGGCAGTTGCGAAGGCAGGCGTTCTTGAGCGGCGTGAGCTGGTAGACGCCCGCGGCGATCAGGATGATCGCGCCGGCAATCGGCGTGGTGCGGAGCGCGCCGTCGACAATACCGGCGTGCTGAAGTCCGTATTGCAGTGCGGTCGCGCCGAGGCTGAATATTATCCACGCGGCGATATAGCCGGCCGCGAAGGACCATACGCGGCGAGTGGCGGCGGCGCCCGCGTCGCGCGAGCGGGCGATCCGCGCGTAGGTGAGCAGCATCGGGCTCGCCGTCGGCAGCATCATCGCGACCATCATCACGGCCCACATCAGGAAGGTGAGCCACAGGTCGGCCGCGGACCATCGATGCGCCATCGGCATGATCATGCCGGCCATCTGCGAGGAACCCGACGTGACCGCGCCCATCGGCATCCGCGCGAGATATATCCACGCGATCGCGCTTATCAAGACGATTCCCGTCCAGATAACGACGCGGTCGCGTCCCGGCAGGCCCGGCCCGCCGATCGGTTGCGAGTCAGCGGCTGTCATAAGGAGCAGCCGGCGCGCGTGTGCGCCCTAGTTGCTCGACCATCGAATCGGGGCGAAATGGCCGTTTCGTCCCGAGTTTGTGAACGTCATCGAATGGTCGCTGTAATTGCTGGCGGTGCCCTTCGCCGCGGCGATACGCGAGGCCAGCGGATGCGGCGCGTTGTCGATCCAGACCGTGTCTCCGCCGGCTCCCAGCACGCCTTCCACGCTTACTTCCGCAATCCCCGGCATCGAGAGCTTGCGGACGTTGCCCTGGGCGCTGAAATTTATCTCCGCGACCTTGGTCGGCAACCGCTTCGACGCCATCAGTGAGACCAGGGCGGGAGGACCGCCGGCGGTTCCGCCGAAGATCGCTTCGAGAGCGGAGCGCTGCTCGGGCGTGGCGCGGCCGTCGACGTAGAGCGCGAAGGTTCCGTTGCCCTGCGCCATCGGGCCCGGCGTTATCACGGCCTGCACCGCGTTGAGTCCCGCCAGGTCGATTGAGCCGTAAGTTCCCTTGTCGATATGGAACGCGAGGACGACGTCGCAATGGCCCTCGGTGGGGCGCGCCTGCGCGTGGGTCAAAAGGCACGGGCATAGGACCTCGCAGTTGCACGATTCGAAGTACTGCCCTTCAAGTTTCCAGCTTTGCCCGCTCATCGATTCCTCCGTCGGCGGCGCGCGCACGATGCGTCGCGGGCCGTTACTTTTCCAGGTTCGCCAGCTTTATCGCGGCCTTCTGCTGATTCGCCACCACGACCACGGCAATTGCGTCGGGATGCAGATACTTCTTTGCGACTTCGAGCGTCTGCTGAGTGGTTATTGCGTCGATCAGCTTCGGATACTCGTCGGCATAATTCAGGCCGAGCTTGTTGAGTTCGACCTGGAGCATGAAGTTGGAGATCGAGCTGAGGCGGTCGAACTTGAGCGGAAAGCTCCCGATGAGAAACTTCTTGGCCGCCGCGAGTTCCTTGTCGGTCATCGGCTTTTCGCGGATTTCACTCAGTTGCTGGAGGACCAGGCGAATCGCCTGGTTGGCGCTCTGGTTTTTGGTCTGCAGGATGACGCCGAACGGACCGGCGAACTTGCTCGCGTCGAAGCCGGAGTAAACCGAGTAGGCAAGTCCCGCCTTGGTGCGCACGGTCTGCATCAGGCGCGAGGCAAATCCTCCCCCGCCGAGCACGTAGTTCATCACCTGCAGGCGATAGAAGTCGGGATTGGAGCGGGCGATTCCGCCGAAACCCATGATGATGTTCGCCTGGGCGACGTTGCGGTTGACGAGATCGAGATGGATTCCCGGCGCGACCTTGGGCGGCTCGGGCTCGGCCTGCGCAGGCACCGTTCCCTTGAGCGAGGCGAACGCCTTGTCGAGTTTCGCCTTTATCTTTTCGGGATCGACGTCGCCGGCGACCGCGATCACCGCGTCGCCCATCTTGTAATGATCCTTGTAGAAAGCGCGCACCTCGGCGGGCGTGAGCTTTTCGACCGATTCGACGGTTCCGTCGATCGGATGGCCGTAAGGACCCTCGCCATAGAGTTTCTTCGCGAAGGTCACGCTTGCGACGTAGCCGGGGTCTTCGAGGCTCGATTTTATGCCGGCGACCTGCTCGCCGCGCTTGCGCACGATATCCTTGTCGTCGAGGCGCGGCTCGGTGAGGGCCTCAGCGAGCAGATTCAGGGTCTGGTCCTCGTACTTCTTGAGCGTGGTGAGGCTTGCGACCGCGTAGTCGCGTCCCGCGCCGACCCCTACCGAGCTGCCCATGAAGTCCGCCTTCTGATTGAACTGCTCGGGCGTGAGAGTTTTGGTGCCGAGCGTGAGACAGCTTGCGGTGAGCGAGGCGAGTCCGGCCTCGCCCTTGGGATCGCGCCGCGCGCCCGCGTCGAAGGCGATATCGATCGTAAGCATCGGGATCTGATGCTGCGGCGAGACGAGCAGGACGGCGCCGTTCTGAAGCGTCATGCGCTTGATGGTGAGCGCGCTCGCGTTGCCCGTGGCGAACGCGAGCGTCGCCAAGAGGACGGCGGCGAGCGCCGAGACGAGAAGATTAGTCCGTGATTTCATCGCGCGCTCCCGTTACCTGACCATCCCTTGTTTTCCGCCCGCGGCCTCGTGAGGCAGGAGGCCGGTCGGAATCAGGACGCCGACCGTGCGGTTCGATTTGACGAAGTACTTGCGCGCGACGCGCTGGACATCGGCGACGGTGACCTTGTCGATATTCGGAATGTACTGATCGACCATCCGGTAGTCGCCGAGCATCTGGTACACCCCGAGCAGCATCGCCTGCTGGAAAATCGAGTCTTCGCCGAAGACGAATTCCGCCTGTTCGAGGTTCTTGGATTTCTGCAGATCTTCGGCCGAGACCGGCTTGTCGCGAAGCTCGGCGAGCTGTTTTTCGACCTCGACGATAACGTCCCTGGCCTGGATTCCGGGACGCATCTGGGCCGAGACGGTGAATAGCGGTGGTCCGAAGGAGGTCATGTCGTAATCGACGCTGACATCGACCACCATCTGCTTGTTAATCACCAGGTCCTTGTAGAGCCGCGAGCTTTTGCCGTCGCCGAGGACCTCGCCGGCGATTTCGATTGCGTAGGCGTCTGAGCTGCGCAGGTTCGGCACATGATAGGAGATGTCGAAGGCGGGCAGGTTGGCCGCATGTTCGAGCATCACGCGCCGCTCGCCCTTCTGCTCCTGCTCGGTCTGGGTGAGAGGCGGCGCCTTGGGTCCGTTCTTTATCGAGCCGAACGCCTCGGCGATCTGCTTGAGCACCGTGGCCGCGTCGAAGTCGCCGACCGCGACCACGGTAGAGTTGCGCGGCGAGTAGTAAATCGCATGGTAGGCAAGCGCGTCCTTGAGCGTCAGACCACGGATGTCGCTCATCCATCCGATGACAGGCCAGTGGTAGGGATATTCGACGTAGGCCTGGGCCTTGGTTATTTCGTAGAGCGCGTCCTCGGGATTGTCCTCGGTGCGAAGCCGCCGCTCCTCCATCACGACCGCCTTCTCGGCCTTGAATCCCTTGGGATCGAAGTTGGCCATCCGGTCGGCTTCGAGGCGGATCGGAACGTCGAGATTGTGCGCGTTGATGATCTCGAAGTAGTCGGTGAAGTCCGAGGTCGTAAACGCGTTGTCGGTGCCGCCGTTCTCCTGGATTATCTTCGAGAACTGTTCGGGGCCGAGCTTCTTCGTGCCGCGGAACATCAGATGCTCGCAGAGGTGCGAGATGCCGGTCTTGCCGATCTGCTCGTTGCGCGATCCGACCTTGTAAAAGACGCTGAGGGTCGCGACCGGGGCCTTGTGGTTCTCGAGCACGAGCACCTTGAGGCCGTTGGGAAGAGTTTCGGTCTTGACGTTCGCGGTAATCCCGGCGCTGGCCGAAGCGGCCCATGCGAGGATGAAAAATGGGATAACCGCTGCCGAGACCGCGTTATAAACAACAGGAAAACGTCGGCTGGAACGCATGACTCAAAACATCTAAGTCCGCCCATGTCGGCAAAGTCAAGGAACGCAAGGCAAAATCGCGCGCCCGCGGCCTTCGGAGACGGTACTTGCACACTGAGACGGAAAATTGCATGGATGGCATCGTCTCTGTCATGATCGGATTATCGAAGTGCGGATGGATCCCGGGTCCGAAAGCCAGGAACTTCACGAGCTGAAGGCGGTATTGACGAAATTCATGCGGATGCTCTATCCGCTCGAGTTTCGTCTCGATTCGCTTGCCAATTGCGGCGCGGTGCTGCCGTTTCAGTACCCGCTCGCGGCGGGCGAGATGGCCTATCTGCCCGAGCGCGTCGCATTGCCCGGAACCGGACTCAGCGCGCACGACTATTATTTCTGCGTCGCGGCCCATCTGGCCGCGCGCCACGAATTCGGAACCTTCGAACTCAGGCTCGCCGACCTTCCCGGTTTCGAGGAACGCGGCGAGACCGGCGCCGAAGCGATCGATTGCTTCGTCGCATCGTTCGACGATCCGGTGCTGGGCGGCGCGCTGGTCAGGCTATGCGAGTCGGCGCGTATCGACGCCGAGATGTGCCGCCGCTATCGCGGGCTTGCGCCGACGGTCGCGCGGCTGAATCGCACGCTGGTTGAAGGGCTCAACCAGCACACGCTCAGCACGCTGCTGGTGCGGAGCTCGCTCGGCATACTCGAGGCCGATGCGATGATGCGCTCGGCGATCGCGGTGCAGGCCGCGGCTCTGTTCGCGCCGCTTCGCCAACCGGGCGCCGACGTGCTCGCAACCGTGCATCAGGCGAGCGCCCTTTACGGATGGCTCAAGGACCTGATGGCTTCGGCGCGCGAGGCGGGAGACGACGCGCTCGGTGAAGGCGCCGACGCGATTTCCGACGATCTCGCGAGCACGGTGAAGGGCGGTGTCGAGAGCGACGGCAGCGACGCGGCCGACAACGACGCCGGCGGCGAGGGGGGAGAACCCGATCAGAACGTCAACCTCCAGTCCTCCGGGCGCTCGGGCAAGGGCGGCAAGAGCCGCGCGCTTTCGCCCGAAGAGCTGCGCAAGATGATCGAAGCGGGCGCCGAGATCAATCCGACCGAGTCGAGCGGAGAGACCGAAGGCGACGGGATGTATCTCACCCAGCTCCAGAACAAGGACGACGGGTTCGAGCATCTGCGCGAACAACTGAGCGAGCTCGGCGCGATGTCGGGACAGGGACGGCTGATGATCGCGCGCGGCCGCCAGGACAGCTATTACGCCTACGACGAGTGGGACTATACGCTCGGCGACTACCGCCGCAACTGGTGCCGGCTGCGCGAGATAGAACTGGCCGGCGATGAGGGCGACTTCTACGCGGCGACGCTCGAGCATTATTCCGAACTGCTGCCGGTGGTGCGCCGCCATTTCCAGAAAATCCGCCCGGCCTCCTACCGGATGGTGCGCGGGCTGGAGGACGGCGAGGAAATCGATCTCGATCGCATGGTCGAGATGCAGGTCTCGCGCCGGATGGGCGAAGTGCCCGACGCGCGCGTGTACAAGGCGCGCAAGAAGGAATCGCGCGATATCGCAACGCTCTTCCTGCTCGACATGTCGGCTTCGACCGACGAGCCCATCCATCGCGAGATCCGCCGCTGGAGCGACGACGAAGATAACGACGACTGGATGAAGGCGTGGCAGCGGCGTCCCGATCCGGCCCGGCGCCCGCGCCGGATTATCGACGTCAACAAGGAGGCGCTGGTTATCATGGCGCAGTCGCTCGAGGAACTGGGCGACTCGTACGCGATAATGGGCTTCTCGGGCCACGGGCGCGACAACGTCGAGTTTTACGTGATCAAGGAGTTCGACCAGGAACTCTCCGACGAGGTCAGGGCGCGGGTCGGCGCGGTCGAGCCCAAGCGCTCGACCCGGATGGGCGCCGCTATCCGCCACGTGCGCGAGAAGTTCAAGGACGTAAGCGCGCGCGCTCGGCACGTGATCCTGCTGAGCGACGGCTTTCCGCAGGATTTCGACTACGGGCACGACCGGCGCTCGAACGCCTATGGAATCCAGGACACGATGGTGGCGCTGAAGGAACTCGAGATGGCGGGCGTTATGTCGTTCTGTATCACGGTGGACAAGACCGGCCACGATTACCTGCGCCAGATGTGCCAGTCGTCGCGCTACCTGGTGATCGACGATATCGCCTCGCTTCCGCTCCAGCTTCCGAAGATCTACGAACAAGTCGTCCGCTGGTAGAACTTCTCGCGCTTGCGCGGGAGTTCAGAACCACCTTCCCGGCCTTCCGCCGCAACAGAATGCGAGAGAAGGAACCGGAAAAAGCCCGGGCGACTGCCGCTACGCTTTCGGCATCCGCAAATCGTGGCCCGTCATTTCGCGCGGGATGGCGATTCCGAGCATCCCGAGAAATGTCGGCGCGACGTCCGAAAGTCCGCCGCCGTCCTTGAGCGTGCCCCGGTACTTCGGATCGTACAGGATGAGCGGGACCGGAAAGGTCGTATGCGCGGTGTGCGGCTGGCTGGTCTTGGGGTCGGCCATGAACTCGGCGTTGCCGTGATCGGCGGTGATAAGCGCGGTGCCGCCGCGTTTTTCGATCGCGTCGATCACAACGCCGAGTGCGTGGTCAGCGGCCTCGACCGCCTTGATCGTCGCCGCCATGTTACCGGTATGGCCGACCATGTCGGGATTGGCGAAATTGATCACGACGACGTCGCAACTTCCCTTGGCGATCTCCTCCGCCGCGCGTTCGGCAATCTCTCTCGCGCGCATTTCGGGCTCCAGGTCGTAGGTCGCGACCTTGGATGACGCAATCAGCACGCGCTCCTCGCACGGGAACGGCTTTTCGACGCCGCCGTTAAGAAAATAGGTCACGTGCGCGTACTTTTCGGTCTCGGCGACGCGGAGATTGCGGATTTTTTCGCGTGCGAAAACCTCGGCGAGCGTGTTGCGCACTTCCTCGGGGCCAAACGCGACGGGTAGGTTGAGGCTCCGGTCGTACTCGGTCATGCAGACGTAGCCGACCCTGGGAAAGCGCGGGCGCGTGAAGCCGGTGAAGTCTTCGAGCGTGAGAGCGGCGGTAAGTTCGCGCGCGCGGTCGGCGCGGAAGTTGTAGCAGATCACCTGATCGCCGTCGCGAACCCTGGTCGGCGCGCCGATAACGCACGGCTCGACGAATTCGTCGCTCTTGTCCTCGGCGTAGGAGCGCTCGACGGCTTCGCGCGCGCAGGCGGCAGGTCGTCCGTCGCCCTCGACGATCGCGCGCCATGCGCGCTCCACGCGATCCCATCTTTTGTCGCGGTCCATCGCGTAGTAACGCCCGGAAACCGTTGCGATACGTCCGCGGCCGATCGCCTTCAGCTTCGCTTCGAGTTGCGCGATGAACGGCAGCGCGGAACGCGGCGGCTTGTCGCGCCCGTCGAGAACCGCGTGCACCGCGATTTCGCCCGCGCCTTCGCGCGCCGCAAGGTCGAGTATCGCGAGCAGATGGTCGATATGGCTATGGACGCTGCCGTCGGAGAGCAGGCCCCAGAGGTGAAGCGTATGGCCCGCGGATTTGCGGATTGCGCCGAGCAGGACGTCGTTGCGCGACAACTCGCTGCGCTCGACGGCCTTGGTGATGCGCATCACGTCCTGGTAAATCACGCGGCCCGAGCCGATCGTCAGATGGCCGACCTCGGAATTGCCCATGATTCCGGGCGGAAGCCCGACCGAGTCGCCGGAGGCGTCGACCTCGGTATGCGCCTGGGTGCTCCACAAGCGTTTCATCGTTGGGGTGTTCGCGGCGGCGATCGCATTGGCCTCGCGCTCGGCGCGGATACCCCATCCGTCGAAAATTATCAGCGCGGCAATCGGCGGACGGCTCATCGCGACGCTCCGGCGGGTTTGCCGCTTCGCGCAAACGCCGACGCGCCGGGATAAGTCGCGCGCGCGCCCAGTTCCTCGGCGATCCTGAGCAGGCGATTGTATTTCGCGATTCGCTCGCTGCGGCTCATCGAGCCGGTCTTTATCTGGCCCACTCCGGTTGCGACCGCGAGGTCGGCGATCGTGGTGTCCTCGGTTTCGCCGGAGCGATGGGAAATCACGGCGGTGTAACCGGCGCGGCGCGCCATATCGATAGCGGCCAGCGTCTCGGTGAGGGTGCCGATCTGGTTCACCTTGATCAGGATCGAATTGCCGACACCTTCCTTGATCCCGCGCTCGAGGCGCCTGGTGTTGGTGACGAAGATGTCGTCGCCGACGAGCTGGATTTTCGAGCCGAGCGCGCGGGTCATCGCGGCCCATCCGGCCCAATCATCTTCGGCAAGCCCATCTTCGATCGACACGATCGGGTAGCGCCCGATCCATTCGCTGTAATACGCGACCATCTCGGCTGCGCTGCGCGACTTGCGATCGGAGCGCGCGAAGACGTACTTGCCGTCCTCGTAAAATTCGCTGGAGGCGGGATCGAGTGCGATCGCGACATCAGCGCCGGGGCGGTAGCCGGCTTTCTCGATCGCTTCGAGGATAACTTCGAGCGGCTCCTCGTTGCTCTTGAGATTGGGAGCGAAGCCGCCTTCGTCGCCGACGTTGGTGGAGCATCCGCGTTTCTTGAGCGCCGCCGCGAGCGCGTGGAAGACCTCGGCGCCCATCCGGATCGCCTCGGCCATCGAGGGCGCACCGACCGGAACGATCATGAACTCCTGCATGTCGACGCTCGAGTCGGCGTGCTTGCCGCCGTTGAGCACGTTCATCATCGGAACCGGCATCAGGTGCGCGTCGTGGCTAAGGTAGCGATATAGCGGCATCCCGTTGGCAGCGGCGGCCGCATGGGCCGCGGCAAGCGACACGCCGAGGATTGCGTTGGCGCCGAGGCTGGCCTTGTTCTCGGTGCCGTCCATCTCGATCAGGAGCGCGTCGAGGCCCGACTGGTGCGTCGCGTCGAAGCCCTTGATGCGCGGCGCGATCGTGCGGTTGACGTTGGCGACGGCCTTGAGCACGCCCTTGCCGCCGAAACGTGTCTTGTCGCCGTCGCGAAGTTCGAGCGCCTCATGGACGCCGGTTGACGCGCCCGAAGGGACGGCAGCGTGCCCGAACGCGCCGCCTGCGAGCGTGACGTCAACTTGGATTGTGGGATTTCCGCGAGAATCGATGATCTCGCGCGCCTTTACATCTGCTATCTCTGTTTTTGCCGCCATCGTCCGAAAACCCTTCGGAAGCTTCACGCGTCGTTATTGGGCGAATTCGCGGGAATTCGCCCCAAATTCCTTTTACCTCTGACTGCAACCCTGAAGCCAAATGCTGAGGCTTTGATCTTAACGCGTCTGGCCAAGATAACGAGTGGGAAGCGGCGTTTCCACGATTTTGCCGCGCCGAAGTTCGACCCGATACGCGCGCGCGTTGGGACGTGAGGACACCGCCTCGGCAAGCCTGGTTCCGCGAAAGTGAAGCGCGACGCCGTCTTCGGCGGCAATTGTTGCGGGAAAGCCGCGCCCGAGCAGGCGACGGAGCGTCGGGCGGCGTTCGGGTTCGCCGTCATAATGGGGCGTGGATCCGCCGCGAAGAAAGGCAAGCCCGTTGTCGAGCGCAGAAAACGTCGAGCCGAACGAATCGGTCACGCCGGCCTGGAACCAGCAGAGCGCGCCCGCGCTTATCCCGCACAGAACCACGCCGGCACGCCATGCGCGGACGAGCGCCTTGTCCATCATGTGCACGCGCCATACAGCGAGCATGTTCGCGGTATTCCCGCCTCCGACGTAAACGACGTCCTGCGCGGCAAGAAAGCCATTAAGTTCCGGGAGCGGGTTCTGAAAGAGCGGCAGATGCGACGGCTCGCATCGCGAGGCTGGAAACGCGCGGTAGAACTTAGCGACGTAGCTGTCGTTGTCGCCGCTCGCGGTCGGAACGAAGCATACGCGCGGCCTGCGCTTGCGCGTGAGCCGCAGGATAAAGTCGTCCAGCAGCGGATTGTCCGGCTCCATCGTGAATCCGCCACCACCGAGCGCGACAATATGGCGTTCGGGCATCGAGGCGCGCTCCCGTCAGGCTTGTCGTGCTCAGGCGCCGAGCACGCCGATTGCGCCCACCTCGTGAAGCTTCGCGATCTCCTCCCACGTGTAGCCGATTTCGAGCAGGATTTCCTCGGTATGCTGTCCGTGCTCGGGCGCGGGACGAGCCTCGGTCGGAACTTCGCCGTTGAGCGTGACCGGTGCGCCCGAGACCAGCATCTTGCCCGCGATCGGATGGTCGAGTTCGAGCAGGTAGCCGTTGGCGCGCGCCTGGTCGCTATTGAGCATGGTTTTGTAATCGACGACCTCGGTCGCAAGGATGTCGGCGTCGTGCAATTCCTTGAGCCATTCGGCGCTGGTGCGATTCGGGAAAATCTTGTCGAGCTCGGCCTGCACGTGATGGCCGTGGAAGTTGCGCGTCACGTTGTCGCCGTACTGCGGGTCCTTTTCGAGATGCTCGATGCCCATGATGCGGCAGAACGAGGGCCATCGCTTGTCGTCCACGCCGGCGATGCAGATCCATCCGTCCTTGGTCTGGAACGCGCCCCATACGCCGTGCAGGAACTGATGGCCGCGGCCGGCGCGCTCGGGCTCCTGTCCCGTCAGCGAGGTGTAGTCGATCTCCATGCCCTGAAGGGCGATCATCGTGCCGTAGATCGACGCGTCCACGCGCTGGCTCTTTCCGGTGCGCTCGCGCGCGACCAGCGCGGCCAGGATTCCGCTTGCGAGGCTGAGCGCGCCGGAATGGTCGGCGATAAAGATTGGCGCGGGCATCGGCGGGTCCGTCGGCCGGCCGTTCTTGGCCATGATTCCGCTTGCGGCCTGCGCGAGCGTGTCGCGGCTCGGCCGCGTGACCCACGGGCCCTTCGGGCCCCATGAGCTTCCCTGCGCGAAGATTATTTTCGGATTGACCTTGGTCAGATCCTCGTAGCCGAGTCCGAGCCGTTCGAGCACGCCGGGGCGGTAATTGGTCACCAGCACGTCTCCAGCCCCGGCGAGGCGGCGGACGATCTCGATTCCTTCGGGTTTCTTCAGGTCGACCGTGATGCTGCGTTTGCCGCGGTTCATCGCGATGAAATAGTGCGAGACCTGCGCATTCTTGACGTTGGGCCCGCCGATAAGCATCGCGAGCATGAAACGGCTCAAGTCGCCCGTCTCACGGTTCTCGACCTTGATAACGTCGGCGCCGAGGTCGGCCAGGAATAAACTGGCGAACGGTCCCTGTATTTCCTGCCCGATCTCGACGACCTTGATTCCCTCAAGCGGTTTACTCATCGCAGCATCCTGTCCGGCCGGACGAAAACGTCCGCCGTTGTAGTTGTTCGGAGGCGTTGCCCCGCGCGGCGCATTATCAACCCGACCAATCTTCAATCTCAAGCGCGAAATCAAGGAACTTCGCCGATTTGTCCCGCTCGACGGGCGGGGTTGGCTGCCGCGATGCGTCCGTTTGCCGCAGCTTTCGATGCCATCGGAATCACCTCGCCGCCCGGCCAGTGCGGGACACCGAATGTTTGTCGCAGCGAAAGGCGATGGCATGGACTATGCGAAACGCACACGCGGGGCATTTCACTAACGATTCAGAAAACGGGGATCTGATGGGGCGCGAAAAACTCGCCAATATCATCGGCGTCGGAATGACCGCATTCGGACGCCACGAAGGACGTTCGCTCGAATCTCTGGGCGCCGAGGCGGTCCGGACCGCGCTCTCCGACGCGGGCCTCGATTATTCGGCGATCGGGATGGCTTTCTGCGGGCATGTAATGCAGGGCATGACCGCGGGCGAACGGGTCCTGACCGAGGTCGGGCTGACCGGAATCCCGATTATCAACGTCGAAAACGCCTGCGCGAGCGGATCGACCGCGCTCTATTCCGCGATTATGGCGGTCCGCAGCGGGATGGTGGACGTTGCGCTGGCGGTTGGCTTCGAAGTGATGGGGCGCGGGCCGATCCAGGCCCCTTCCGTCGAGAGCAGGATGAGGGAACGGCCCGCGGGTCAGCCGGCGCTGCCCTGGATGTTTGCCGAGGTGTTCAACACTCACTCACGCAAGTACGGCACCACGGTCGAACAGATGGCGATGGTGTCGGTGAAGAATCACGCGTTCGCCGCGCTTAATCCAAAGGCCCAGTACGGCCATCCGGTGAACCGAGAAGAGGTTATGACGGCGCGGGCGGTTGTGGACCCGCTGACGCTCCTGATGTGCTGTCCGACCAGTTCCGGCGCGGCGGCGGCGATCGTGGCCAGGGATTCCGTCAGAACCAGCGCGAAGCCCCCGGTGCAAATCGTCGCTTCGGTTCTCGAATCCGAGCGCGGCGCTCCGACCAACGATCCGTTTCACGCGGTCGTGGACGTTAACACGCGCGCCGCGAGCAAGGCCTATGCGCAGGCGGGAATCCGTCCCGACGCTCTCGACCTTGTCGAGCTTCATGACTGCTTCGCGATTGCCGAGATCGTCCATTACGAGAACCTCGGCCTGTGCGAACGCGGCGAGGGCGGAAAGTTCATCGAGGCCGGCATGAGCGGCCCCGAGGGCAGGATACCGGTGAGCACGTCGGGCGGACTGCTCGCCAAGGGACATCCGCTCGGAGCGACCGGAGTCGCGCAGGTGGTTGAAGTCGTCGAGCAGCTAAGGGGCGAAGCCGGTGCGCGCCAGGTCAGGGATGCGAAGATCGGGCTGGTTCATTGCCAGGGTTTTGGCGGAGCGGTCGGAGTGCACATCCTGGCACTCTGAGGAGGAGAGCCGATGGCCGAGCAAGCTACGTATCCACCCGAAATTCTGGTCCATCGGGCGAAGACCGAGGGCGACAAGGTCTTCCTTTTGTTCGAGGACCAGCGCCTCACGTACCGCGAGCTGAACGAGCGCTCGAACCGCGTCGCCAGCGGGCTCGCCACGCTCGGTATCAAGGCGGGCGACGGCGTCGCGATCATGATGCCGAACCGGCCCGAATGGCTGTATGCGTTCTTCGCCACGCAGAAACTCGGCGCTTACGTGGTGCCGGTGAATACCGCGCTCAAGGGCGAAGGACTCGCGTATATCCTGAACCACTCGGAGAGTAAGGCGATCATAATCGGCGCCGAGCTTTTCGAGCAGTTCGGGCCGATCCGGTCGCGGCTCGATCTCCTGAAGCACGTGATCGTCGATCTGAACGCGCCCGAGGGCGCGCCGGCCGGAACTCCCGCGGGATCGATCGCGCTTTCGGACCTGATGGCGAAGGGATCGCCCGAAGACGTGGTTCGGACGGTCGATCCGAACGCGATTTCCAATCTCATGTACACCTCGGGCACCACGGGCCTGCCCAAGGGCGTGGTGATGCGCAATCGCGCGATGAATCTGTCCGGGGGGTTGTTCTCGATCGGAATCTATCGGCCCGACGACATCCTCTATACCTGTTTGCCGCTGTTCCACGGCAACGCGCTCTATCTGACTGCGCTTCGGGCGCTTGCCAACGGGCTTACGGTCGCGCTCAGCCGGCGCTTCAGCGCGAGCCGCTTCTGGGACGAAGTGCGCCATTACAAGGCGACCACGTTCAACGCGCTCGGCGCGATGATCCCGATTCTGCTGAAGCAGCCGCCTCGCCCCGACGACGCCGACAATCCGGTGCGAGTGGTGCTGAGCGCGGCGACTCCGGCGTGGGCGTGGGGAGAATTCGAGAAGCGCTTCGATCTGACTATCTGGGAAGGTTACGGCGCGGTGGACGGAGGCGGCTTCAGCCTGATCAATCCGGGCAACGGGCCCAAGGGCTCGATGGGCAAGCCCCCGCCGGGAGTCGAGGCCAGCATTTTCGACGACGAAGGCAACGAGCTTCCCGTCGGCGAGGTCGGCAACCTGGTTTTCAAGGTCGACAATCCCGAAGCGCGCCGCGTCGAGTACTTCAAGAACGAGCAGGCGTCGGCGGCGAAGTTCCGCAAAGGATGGTTCTACACGGGAGACCTCGCTTATCGCGACGGGGATGGAAATTTCTTCTTCGCCGACCGCAAGACCGACTCGATGCGCCGGCGCGGCGAGAATATCTCATCGTTCGAAGTCGAAAAGATCATCAACCAGCATCCCGCCGTGCTCGAATCCGCGGCCTACGGCGTTCCTTCGGAGCTTGGCGAAGACGACGTGATGGTCGCGGTGGTGCTCAAGCCGGAGCAAACGCTCGCGCCCGAGAAGCTCGTCGCGTTCTGCGAGGAGCGGATGGCGAAGTTCATGGTTCCCCGCTACATCGACGTCCGCGAAAGCCTGCCCAAGACGGGAACCCATCGGGTCCAGAAAGCGGAGCTCAAGAAAGAGGGCGTGACGCGCACGACCTGGGACAGGGAAAAGGCGCGCGCTTCGGCGCCCGCCCGCTAGCGCTGTCGCAGGGGAGGGTAAGGCGATGGAACTCAAGCAGGTAATCGGCAACCGGCGCACGATCCGCTTCTATCGGCCTTATCAGCCGGTCGAACGCGAAAAAATTCAGAAGATGCTCGAAGCCGCGCGGCTGACCTCGTTCTGGGGCAACGTCCAGGCGCTGCGCGCGATCGTGATGTTCCGCGACAGCTCGCCCAAGGAGACTTGGGACGCTCTTATCGCGCCGCTCGGTACCTCGCAGTTGAAGCACGCGCCGGTCGTGATTCTATGGTACTGGGTTGAAAGCGCGATCTTCGACCGCAACGCCGGCCGTCTAACCCAGGGCGATCGCCTGCATGAGCTGGTCGAGGCGCGCGTGTCGGGCTCCGACCTGAAGCAGGAGCATGCTTTCCTCGACCAGATACTCATTCCCTATTTCCGGGCCAACGCCGAGATGATGCTCAAGTCGGGGCTGACCGAGATGGATTGCGGGCAGGCGATTGCGCTTGCGACGCTGGTCGCCTTCGAGGAGGGCCTCGGCACGTGCTGTATCGGGACCGGTGAGTTGGGCGGTCCGCGCGAGCAAAGGATGCGCAAGGCCTACAATCTTCCCGACGACGCCCATCCGCTGATTCTGATGACAGTAGGCTATCCGCTCGAACGTCCCGAAGCGGGCGGGCAGCGTCCCAAGCTTCCGTTCGAGCAGCTCTTCTTCGAGAACGAGCACGGCAAGCCGTTCGAGCGCGATCCCGCGGTGGTCGAGGAACTGGTTCTGGAAAAAATGATCCAGCGTCCGGCTCCGCTCGGGTATCGGCAGGCGGAGCTGAACTTTCTCCAGAAGGCTCTCGATCTGACACCGGGGTTTTTGGCCCAATCGCAGCCGGCCGAGGCGCCCGCGGCGGACGACGGCACAAAGAGCGTCAAGCGGTAACCAAGGGCCCTGCGCGGAGAAAAACGCCGATACGCCACCGCGGTAGGGTCGGCTGCGTATCGGCGTTGCGGGTTCCGATGGGGGTTGCGCGCTGGCGCCCGGCGCTCAGGCGCGATCGATAATCCGCCGCGCGCCGGCCAGGCTCAGCACGTCGTTGGTCCCGTCCTCGATAAGCGAAGCGCGCGCGTCGCGGAAAATCTTTTCTATCGGGTAATCGCGGCTCAGCCCGTTGCCGCCGAAGAGCTGGAGCGCGTCGCTCGCGATCTCGAAGGCCGCCTGCGTGCAGAAGGTCTTCGCGGCGCACGCGTATTCGAGCTCGGGAATCGCCGCGCCGTCGTTATGCGCCATCACCGCGCGCGACAGCGTCCGGCACGCCTGCACCTTGGTGAACATCTCGAACAGATGCTTCTGGACGAGCTGATGCTCGCAGATGGGAACGCCGCCCTGCACGCGCTGGCGTGAATATTCGAGCGCGAGGTCGAAGGCCGATCGCGCCACCCCGGTGAACACCGCCGCCATCGTGCTGTTCGCGCCGGTCAGCGTCGCCGCCGCTCCAAGCTCGAACGTCTCCGGCGTGATCATCACGTATTCGGCCGGGACCCGGACGTTGTCGAAAAATATCTCGCCCTGGTTGAGCGCGCGCTGCCCGAGCTTGTTCAGCGGCTTGCCCTTCGACACGCCCGGCAGATTGAACGGGATGAACGCGACCGCGCCGCCCGGCGGATTTCCGTTCGACGCCGTCTGCATCAGGTAAGTAAGCCCGTGGGTCGAGATTGTGCCGTTGGAGACCCATGCGGCCTTTTGACCGCTGATTACGTAACCGTCGCCGTCGCGCCGGATCGTCGCGCGTCCTGGCGTCGCAGGATCGTAATCGGCCGAGAGCGTCATCGCCCAGTCCGAGCCGTGACTCGGCTCCGTCACCGGCCAGCATCCGATGGAACGTGCTTCGCGATCCCGAATGAACGGCATCACGTACTCGTCGATCAGGCGCGGATTGCCCGTCATCGCGAGCGCGCTGAATGGAAAGCTGGCGACGCCGAGGCTCAGCGCAAGGTCGGCGCTGCCCCATCCGAGTTCCTCGAGAAAGACCTGAAGGCCGACTCCATGAAGTCCGAGCCCGCCGTATTCCGTCGGAATCGTGGACGTGTGATAGCCAAGCGCGTAGGCCTGCTTGAAGAATTGCCAGAGCCGCGAGCCGGGCGCGATGACCTCTTCAGGCCCGGCCAGCTTGTCGAGCGCGATGGCTGCGGGACGCAGAACGTCGCGCGCAAAGCGATGGACGTTTTCCTTAAGTTCGCGATATTCGGGCGCGAGTTCCTTGTCCCCGAGTTCCAGGTACTCCATTGGCGCTCTCCCCAGGATGTTGTCGGACCCCGCTTGCAGGAGAGCATAGGCTGTGCCCGAGGATTAAATGGCGCGAATGCGCGGGATCGACGGCGATAGGAAGCGCATCGGTGACTCGCAAGGAGCCAACTGTGCTTCCTTAGGCGCCAGATCATGCCTGCTTCGGATTCGAGGCTGGATGAGTCAAAATCTCTTCATTCCTCGTTGGTATTCAAGCCAGCCAAAATTAGCTCAGGTTAGCTTGACTCATTTTTGGTTATTTTTTTAAAGTCCATAGGCATCCAGAGCCATAAATTGCTCTGGAAAGTTCAGGGCAGCACGGCTGACGGGCTCAGGGTTAGTTGGAGCGAGCCCGGCGGCAAGGCGGTCCTGGACGGAAAAATTCCGCGGGGGGTCTTAGCAATGCGCAGTATGCGAGCTTTCATCACGGTGGCGCTTTCCGCGGCGTTAGCCGTTCCGTTTGGGTCGGCTATCGCGGCGGGACCCACCCCACACAGCGTCCTTCTGAAACCCGGAATAGTTGTCAACCTGAGCCAAATGCCGCGGCCGCTGCGAAGCGGAAAGCCGTCGGCGCTGCATTACCTCTACGCCAATCCGGGGATGGTCGGTCAGATAAAGGCGGCGCTGGCTAAAGGTGAATCGCCGTACAAATCGAGCAACGGCAAAGGCGGCGGTGGAGGACATGGCCACCCGACTCCAACCCCGAGTCCGGCGCCGACTCCGGTCCCAACTCCGGTACCAACGCCGGTACCAACTCCAGTGCCGACTGCGACCGCAACCGCGACGCCGACTGCGACGCCGACCCCGGGATCCTTCACCGGGCTTGGGATGCTCGACGGGGGTGGCTACGAACCGCCCGACACTATCGTCACCGCGGGCGTGGACGGTGCCAACAACTCGACGGTCGTGCTTGAGGCGGTCAATCTGGATGCCCAGGTTTTCGACCCGAGTGGCAACCCGCTCGGCGGCGGCATTTCGCTCTCCGCATTCACTCCCAACTACTCGACTGACAGCGTCAGCGATCCGCGAGTCCTTTATGACGCGGCCACGCAAAGATGGTTCATCAGCCTGGTAACTTTCTCGCCGACGAGCGACGCGGGATGGGACCTTGCGGTATCAGCGACCAGCGATCCGACGGGCAACTGGGTGCTGTTCTACTTACCCACCGCCGCAGTCACAAACCCCGACGGAAGCAGCGGCAATTTTCCCGATTTCCCAAAAATGGGGTTCAATGGCGACAAACTGGTGCTGACGGGCGATGCTTTTTCAACACGGCAGAAGGGGTTCAACACAAGCTATAAGTACCAGGGCACGGAATTCTTCGTAATCAACAAGAGCGAACTCGCGGCCGCCGCGAACGCTATCTACCAGAACTCTCTCAGTCCGGTTGCCGGTTTCCAGGCGCCGCCGGTTTGCGTCACGTTCTTCCCTCCGAACCAGGGCGCGGTAGCGATCGAACCGGCCGAGAATCTGCCTCCCACTTCGAACACCAGCGACACCCTCTACATGGCGGCGGTGGATTCGAGCACCTCGACGACCCAGACGCTCGACATATGGACCGTGACCGGGAATGCCGTTGCGTCGGGCAGTTCGTGCAGCGGCACGGCCTCGGCTTCGCTTAGCACGCTCCCAATCAACACGCTTTCGATCCCGCCGAACGCGCAGCAGGAAGGCAGCACCACGGCTCTCGATACGAACGACGACAACCTGCTCGACGCGATGTTCCGCAACGGAAACCTGTGGGTATCCGGCAACGACGGCTGCAAGCCGTCGGGCGACAGCACGACGCGCTCGTGTGCGCGCTTCATAGAAGTGAACATCGCCAGCGGTTCAATGAGCGTTGCCCAGGACTTCGACCTTGATCTTTCCGGCAACTACTTCTATTTCCCTGCCGTCCGGACAGACAGCGCGGGCGACGTGGTTACGGTTTTCACAAGCTCGTCGAGCACCAGCTTCGCTTCGGTATATAGCGCGATGCAGAAGGCGACCGATCCGATCAACGAGATGGGTCATCTCCAGTTGGTAGCGTCCGGGAACTTCCAATATACGCTCTCGCCTCCGCGATGGGGCGATTACTCGGGTGCGAGCACCGATCCCAGCGATTCGAGCATCTGGATCGCGGGCGAATACTCGACCGACGATCCATTCTTCGGATCGATCTGGGGAACCTGGGTGGCGAATATCGACCCGAGCACCACGCCGTAAGCGGGAACCGGCCAGACTAGTTCTGTCAGTTGAACACTTCGGCGGGCGAGCGGCGCAAAAGCTGCTCGCCCGCCGCGTCGTTCTGCGCGCCCGCCAAAAGGCGCATGTTGGCACACTGCGTGAGACAGGTGTGCGCGGTAAACGCCGAAGCCGCAGCCGACACGCAATCTTTTCGCGCCTGTAACGCGAATCGGTCTCGCCTCTCCTTGCCTGCCAAGAGGTTCACGTTTTTTCGCGCCCGTCGCCGATAGCGTTGGCTTTGCCGACGCGGTCGTCACCATCCGCCATCCGGCGGTAGCGCGATTCGATAGCGGCTCCGCGGATGAAGCGAGAGGCTGATCCTGGGGGTACGGAAAATGCTTCGGTCGTTGCGAAATCGAAGCCGGTCCCACCGTGGTCCGGTCCGCGGGGCGCGGCAATCGATGACCATGCGAAGAGATAAATCAGGTCAATTTCTGGAGCGCCTACTACGGACGCGACGAAGTCGAACTGCAGCGCGATCTCGCTCGCATGTATCTCAAGGCCAACCCGGCGCTTGAGTCGGTTGCCCCGCATTGCCGCTCGTGGCGCGGCCCTTCATCCAGGGTGCGTCTGGGAATCATCACCGCATTCCAGGAAAGCCACATCGTGGCGCACCTGTTTCGCGGCCTTATCGATCACGTCGATCGGGATCGTTTCGAAGTGTTCGCGCTGCGCTCGCCCTATGCGCGCTGTGTCGCTTCCGGCCAGGGCGCCGACCGCGTCGTGGAATTGCCGCGCCATCTGGTCCACGCCCGCGATCTGCGCTCCGATTACCAGGCCCGGATGGCGCAACGCCTTCCGGCGGTTTATGAAGATCGCAACGGGCTGCGTGAACTGGAAACGTTTTTCCTCGCGGCCGTGCGCGCGCGATGCGATGGTGGACGGCTGCTCGAAGATTGCATCCAGCCACAGTCGCTCCCGGCGCCCAACTGAGAGGTTGGGTGCTCCGGCATTAAATGAAAAGGCGCGCAATGGCGGCGCTCGTGCGCTCCGCCGGCGACTTCCTCAGCCGGAACTTCGAGAGAGATGCGCCGTGATGTCGAGCGCGCCGGGATGCCATCGCGAATTCCGGCGCTCCAGGATATGCACCGAGCCGAGTTCAACAGCCGGCTCCTCGTCGGCGAGCGCGGAGACAATAGAGCGGATAACCCCGCGATGCGCGACCACCAGCGTGCATCCTCCGCTTGATTCGTCGTCCATGAGTAACGTGAGTATCCTGTCGAATCCGCGCCGGACCCGCTCGGCGAACGCACCGCGATTCTCGCCGCCCGGATAGGTATAGGCCGCGGTGAGCGGGTCGGCTCTCCATCGCAGGAATTCTTCCGGATAGCGCTCGCGGATCTCTTCCGCGGTCAGGCCCTCGAACAGCCCGAAGTTGACTTCGGCGAACTCCT